>CAJJNP010000115.1 GCA_905193145.1 uncultured Odoribacter sp.
CGATATTACCTCTTTGTTTTTTTACTCTTTCAAAAATGTCCACGTCTATAGTATTTTGAAAATTTATGTATTCTGATTTTAGTCGTGCAAAAATAATAATTGATTAACTAAAAAGCTAAAGGTTAGGGTGAAAAGTTTGAAGATTGGGTATAAGTACGCATCGAAATGGAGAAAGTGAAGTGCATGATGAAAAAGTTTTTATCTTTTACTTTTTAGTTATTACTTTTTCCTCTATCTTTGCATGATGCAAAAGAAGTGATAATTGATGAGCATATGAAAAGAATATTAGTTTTTTTATTGGTAGCCGTATTATTGGCTTCGTGTGGAGAATATCAGAAACTGCTGAAGAGTAATGACTACCAGTTGATTTATAAAAAAGCTATTGAATACTATAATAAAGGGGATTATCAGCGTTCCTTGAGTTTGCTGGATGGTATTCGTACTGTATTTAGTGGAACAAGTAAAGCACAGAATATAGCTTATTATCGTGCTTTTTGTAGCTATAATATGAAGGATTATGAAATAGCTGCTAATTCATTTAAGCAATTTATTCAAACTTATCCTGAGAGTCCTTTCTCTGAAGAGTGTCTTTATATGGTCGGATTTTGTCACTATAAAGCATCTCCCAAACCGAGGCTTGATCAAACAGTTACGGATAAGGCTTTAAACGAATTCCAATTATACCTTAATAGATATCCTAATAGTATGCGCAAAGAGAAAATCAATGGTTATATGGATGAGATGCGCGACAAACTTTCTTATAAGGCATATTTAAGTGCGAAAAATTATTATCTGCGTGAATACTATAAAGCTGCAACGATTAGTCTGCAAAATTGCTTGAAAGATTATCCGACTTCAAAATATCGGGAAGAAATTATGTATATGTTGTTTGTCTCTAAGTATGAAATGGCGGTTAATAGTGTCGAAGATAAAAAATTGGAACGTTATAATAATGCTCAAGAGGAGTACTATTATTTTGTTGATGAATATCCTAATAGTAAGTATGCTGATGATCTAAAGAAGAAATATGAGGAGATTCATAAATACTTGGAGAATTATAATTTTGAAGAATAAGAACAGATTATTAATTATACATCAGTTATGGTAGATTTCAAAAAAGTAAAAGCGCCGAATAACACCATTACTCGCAATCCAGCTAAATTGGCAGCTAAAGCGGATAATAATATTTATGAGGCGGTTGCCATCATTGCAAAAAGGTCAAATCAGATTGCCGTTGAAATGAAAGAAGAACTTAGTCGTAAACTGCAAGAGTTTGCGTCTTGTACTGACAATCTGGAAGAAATTTTTGAGAATCGCGAGCAGATCGAGATTTCTAAATTCTATGAACGAATCCCGAAACCTGTATTAATCGCTACACAGGAATTTGAGGATGGACAGATTTATTTTAGAAATACAACTGCTGAAAAGAAATCTGTTTAAGCGTTTTTCGTACGTATACATTTAATGTACCAATGCCAATTGTAAATCTTTGATTGTTGCATTGGTACATTTTAATTTGATGAATTTAATATGTTGAAAGGAAAACATATCATTGTTGGTATAACGGGCAGTATAGCTGCCTATAAGGCTGCATCGCTCGTGCGTTTACTAGTAAAGGAAGGTGCAGAAGTAAAGGTCGTGATGACCGATTTGGCTAAGCAGTTTATAACTCCTTTGACTATGGCAACATTGTCAAAGCATCCTGTGATGGTGGAGTTTTATAACCCGGAAAATGGCGATTGGCATTCTCATGTTGATATGGGCATGTGGGCTGATATGTATTTAATAGCTCCGGCTACAGCTAATACGATTGGCAAAATGGCACACGGAATTGCTGATAATTTATTGCTTACAACGTATCTCTCTGCAAAATGTCCGGTGGCAATCGCACCTGCAATGGATTTGGATATGTATAGGCATCAGGCTACGCAGCGTAATTTGGATATTTTAAGGAGCTACGGAAACTTGATTGTAGAGCCTGCTGAAGGGGAATTGGCGAGTGGATTAATTGGTAAGGGACGTATGGCAGAGCCGGAAGAAATTGTAACTTTCGTGCGTGATTTTTTTTGTAAAGGTAAGGAGTTTGTTGGGAAACGTGTATTATTGACTGCAGGACCTACATATGAGCGGATTGATCCGGTTCGCTTTATTGGAAATTATTCTTCTGGAAAAATGGGATTTGCTATTGCTGAGGCTTTTGCTTCAAGAGGGGCTGAGGTGGTATTGATTGCAGGACCGGTACAATTGAATATAAGTCATCCTTTGATTCGTCGTGTTGATGTAGAATCTGGGCAAGAAATGTATAATGCTGTGATGAGTGAAGTAGAGCATAGTGATATAGTTGTATCTTGTGCTGCCGTTGCTGATTTTCGCCCCTTGCATTGTGCAGATAGCAAAGTTAAAAGAGGAAAGGATAATATGCTATTGGAATTAGAACCAACGACAGATATTGCTGCAGCTTTAGGACAGAAGAAGAGAGAGGGACAATTGTTGGTTGGCTTTGCATTGGAAACAAATGATGAAGAGTGCAATGCAATTCATAAATTGCATAAAAAGAACTTGGATTTAATCGTACTTAATAGCTTGAAAGATGCGAATGCTTGTTTTGGTTATGATACGAACAAGGTCACAATGATAGACCGTCAAGAAAATCAATATCATTATGAATTGAAAACCAAACGAGACGTTGCAGAAGATATTGTTGATAGGATTGCGGCAATGTTATAGAACGAAATTTTTATTCGAAAATATTTGTTCGTCTAAAAATACTTCCGTATCTTTGTACCCCGATATGAATATAGGATATTTAAATATTGGTACGCTTGAGCATGTATTTGCGGATAATCGCAGACAGGTTTGCCAGTTTATTTATAAAAATTTAAAACCAACATTGTCGTAAGACTTGTTGGTTTTTTTTTGTCTAAAACGAACTTAATTATATTGGTATGAAGACACACAGCTTAGTATCTATCGAAGATTACAGTAAAGAAGAGATTCTGGAAGTTTTGAACCTTGCTTCTGAATTTGAAGCGAATCCAAATCAGCGTTTGCTGGAAGGAAAAGTAGTTGCCTCGTTGTTTTTTGAGCCTTCTACGCGCACCCGTTTGAGTTTTGAAACTGCCATTAACCGCCTGGGAGGACGTATTGTGGGTTTCTCAGATGCATCTTCATCCAGCGTGACAAAAGGCGAGACTCTGAAAGACACCATTAAAATGGTGGATAACTATTGTGATTTGATTGTGATGCGCCACCCGGTAGAAGGTGCGGCTCGTTATGCAAGTGAAGTTGCTGTACATCCCGTGCTGAATGCTGGTGATGGAGCTAACCAGCATCCGTCTCAGACAATGCTCGACCTTTATTCTATCTTTAAGACTCAAGGAACTTTGGAGAATTTGACAATTTGCATGGTGGGTGACTTAAAATACGGACGTACAGTTCACTCGCTTTTGCAGGCTATGAGTAATTTTCATCCGACCTTCCACTTTGTTTCTCCTGCTTCGCTAAAGATGCCGGATGCTTATAAATTGCGCTTAAAAGAATTGAATATTCCTTACTATGAGCATACTGAACTTGACGAAGTGATAGATAAGGCAGATATTCTTTATATGACACGTGTACAGCGTGAGCGTTTCGCTGATCCGTTGGAATATGAGAAAGTGAAAAATGTATATATTTTGCGTAATGCCATGCTGGCAAATGCAAAAGATAATATGCGAATCCTGCATCCGCTGCCTCGTGTAAATGAAATTGATGTAGATGTTGATGAGAATCCAAAAGCTTATTATTTTGAACAAGCTCGTAATGGTGTATTTGCTCGTCAGGCTATTATCTGTAAAGCTTTGGGATTGAAATAATTTTAATGGTTCAAGATTAATTGATTTATTATGGCTAAGAAAGAATTACAAGTAAGTGCAATCGAAAATGGTACAGTAATCGATCATATTCCTGCTGATAAACTGTTCTCTGTTATCAATGTATTGGGAATTGCGGACATGGAAAATGCAATGACTTTTGGAACCAACTTGAAAAGTAGTAAATTGGGGAAAAAAGCAATTATCAAAATTTGGGATAAATTTCTTGAAGACTCTGAAGTTAATAAATTGGCATTGGTAGCTCCGATGGCAAAAATTAATATCATTCGTGATTATGAAGTGGTGGAAAAGAAAGTGGTAAGCGTGCCTGAAAAGGTTGAGGGTATTGTAAAATGTATGAACCCGAAATGTATCACTAACCACGAAAAAGTATTGACCAAGTTTACTGTGGTTAACGACTCTCCGATTGTATTGCGTTGTCATTATTGTGAAAAACTGACAGACCAGGAACATATGGAGATGGTTTAATCTTAAAAAATTAAGATATCATGAGTGGCAAAAGTCTGGTAATTCTGAAATTACCACTTTTGCCACTCTTTTTATTGAATATATATTTCTAGGATTTCTGATTCTTTTTGCGGGATAAGAAAGATGTCTTTTAAACAGGCTGGAACTAATATCGTTTCACCTTGAGTGACGTTCACTGTTTGGTCAACGTTGTAAACTACATTGAAATTTCCACTAAGGCACATGTAGATGACAAATGAATCTTGTTCTATATAATCTTTTTCAACTTCCTTGTTGAAATTTAGATAATTGACAGTGAACCAAGGACATTCTATTAGTTCTTCTGTGTGGTTTTTATGTCGATGGTAATTGATACGTGATTCTATAGTGTTGTAGTTTATAACATCAGTAGCTAGTTCTATATCGAGGTTGAGCTTGTCTCCTTCGATTGTATTGCGGTTATAGTCATCGAGATAATATGTAATATCTGAAGTCTGTTGTATTTCGGCTACAAGACATCTTCCGGAGAGTGAATGTACCGTCTTTGATGGTAAAAAGAAACAATCACCTTTGCATATGGGCTCTATATGTAGTATTTCAGCTTGTGTATGTTGGGTGAGGTGCTGTAAAAATTCACTTCGATTGCTGGATTTTTTAAACCCGGCTGTGATTTTAGAGCCGGACTCTGCTTCTGCAATATACCATAATTTGTTTTTGCCATATGCACGATGGCGTTCTTTGGCTGTTTCATCGTCAGGATGTACTTGCAAAGGGAGATTGTCGTTCATGTCAAGAAACTTGACCAAAAGAGGAAATTCGATGCCGAATTTATCAAATACTTTGTCGCCTACGAGGTCTCCCATGTATATTTCAGTTAATTCTTCTAAGCTGTTTTCAGCCAATATCCCTTCTGTAACGATGGATATGTTTTCTTGTACACCCGAAATTTCCCAGCTTTCGCCAATAGGCTCATGTTGTTGTATTGCTTTGTCTTTATAGGCAAGACGTTTCCCGCCCCAATGGGCCTTTTTTAGTATCGGTTTGAATTTAAGAGGATATAACATAGACTTTGGTATAAAAATTGTATGACACAAAGATATAAGGATTTGGCATATGCCGGTGTGTAGACTAATATAATTAATCATATTAAATAATTAATCGTTAATAATTATTGGAGTAATGAGCATGAAAAATTGGATGTTTGGCATTGGTTTGCTTTGCTTGTTGGCGAGTTGTAACGATGACGATGATAGGGATGAGACTATTTTGGATATGTCCTATTTGACGGGTAAAAATTGGTATTATAATGCTTGGCTGGGAGATCCTAATGGTTTGAAATCACAGGATTTGTTGGAAGTTGTACGTTTTGAAAAAGGAGGAACATTAAAGAATATTGAATTTGGTGGACGTCGTGAATTTGAAGTCGGAACTTGGACAAGCGATGGTAATAGAATAGAACTCAATTATCATAATGGCGAGCCGGTTGTATGGAATGTGCAGCGTAGTGGGGATGATTATATTGAAACTATTGTGAATGCCACAGGCAAGCGGGAATATACTTCTGAATTAAAGTATTTGGACGATTTGACGGTTGATGCCTTCTTGGTGAACAGTTATTCCATTGACGGGCAGTTTAAGATACATATTGGTGCTGATGTACGTGGTAATAAGGATTTGCGTGAAGTACGGATGTTATTGAATGATGGGCATGTCTGTGATTTGGAAAATCACGAATATTATTGGACTGAAAAGCAAAGCGATCTCTATGGCAATACTCAAAAGCAAGAGGTACGATTTTACTGCCGTATCGGTAAGGATAGGCATTTGAAGCTGTGCGATTCCATCTACGGAGATAATCTACCTAAGCGTACAAACGATGAAATGAATATCACAACTAAGATGCAGTCAAGCACATTGTCTGTTTTTTGGGATGCATTTGAACGTGATGATATTTATTATCGGGTAGAAATTCTGCCTGTCAGTGGTAAAACTGATAGCCCTTATTTTGTGAGTCGTATTCAGAGACCCGGTTCTCAGCGTTTGGATATAAAGAATACGACAGCAGGAGAAGTAAATCGCTTGAATGAATTGCAATCAAAGGAAAGTTACATGATACGTCTTTCTGCTTTATTGTATGAGCCGGGTATTGACCCTTGGAATGATAATTATGGATATGCAAATATACAGGCAGTTTCCTATTTTAGTACGAATTTTGTCTGGGAATAGAGTTTAAGTGTTTTAAATGGCTGTTGGGTTTATTCCTGACAGCCATTTTTGTTTGTTGACTCGAAAAATTGTTTTAATGCTTCAGCTAGCATTTGGGGTTGTTGTGCATGAATCCAGTGTCCGGCTCCGTTGATTGTAATAAATTCAGATTGGGGAAAGAGGCTTTTGATGGTGAATACATCATTTGTTTGTATATATTCAGATAATTCGCCTCGGATAAATAGAGTGGGCTCTTTACATTGTTTTGTACAATTCTCCCAAGTCATGAGTGCTTGTATAGATTCCAAAATGGTTGTTACGTTTATTCTCCATCTGAAACCATTCTCCCTTTTATCTATGTTTTTCAGCAGAATCTGACAAATACGTTCGTCTTTTAACTCTTTGCGGATACGTTGGTGCAACTGTGCGCGACTCTCTCCCTCTATAAACGAAAATTGTTTTAGAAATTGTATAATCTGACGGTGTTCTTCTGTTGGTTCGTATTTTTTGGGTGCAATATCAATTATAGCAGCTTTTGTTGCAATGGAAGGATATTTTAGCAGTATATGCATAAGACACTTTCCTCCCATCGAGTGTCCCGCAATGAAAAGGGGTGTTTTTAAATGAAGAGATTCAATCCATTCACAAATATCTTCAGCTAATGCTGGGTAGGTGTGGACGTCCGTATGGGGTGAGTGTCCGTGATTCCGGAAGTCAGGTAGCAGTACATGGAAATTCGTTGAAAGTATTTCAGCCACTTGCAGCCAATTATCTGATGCGCCCCATAATCCATGAAGTATTATCAGGGGTGGGAGTGAAGCTTTGCCTTTTTCTCTGTGGAATAATTTCATAGGGAATAAATAAAGGTGGCAACATTGTTGCCACCTATTCTTATCAAGTCTCAGAATTGCATCCAATGACGCATTACGTACGATTTGAATGCATCCTTTGAGTCTTAGTCTTTCAATTTTGCTTTCAGGAACTCGCGGTTCAAACGTGCAATGTGTTCGATAGAAATACTCTTCGGACATTCCATTTCGCAGGCTCCGGTATTGGTACAGTTTCCGAATCCAAGTTCATCCATTTTTGCAACCATTGCTTTTGCGCGGCGGGCAGCTTCAACTTTACCTTGTGGTAATAGTGCCAACTGTGATACTTTAGCAGCAACAAACAACATGGCTGATGAGTTCTTACAAGTTGCAGCACAAGCTCCGCAACCGATACAAGCAGCTGCGTCCATTGCCTCTTCTGCCTGAGCATTCGGGATTGGAATTGCATTTCCGTCAGGAACACCACCGGTATTTACTGATACGTAACCACCTGCCTGAAGAATTTTATCATATGCTTTGCGGTCTACAATCAAGTCTTTGATTACAGGAAACGCTCCGCATCTCCACGGTTCGATGGTGATGGTTGCTCCGTCCTGGAAGCGGCGCATGTGCAACTGACAAGTTGTTACATCATCGTCTGGTCCGTGTGCACGTCCGTCAACAAACAAGCTGCAAGTACCGCAGATTCCTTCACGGCAATCATGGTCGAATGCAACCGGTTCTTCGTTCTTTTCAACAAGTTCTTCGTTCAGAATATCGAGCATTTCCAAAAATGAAGTGCCGGTAGAGATATTGTGAACCTTATATGTTTTAAACTCGCCTTTTGATTTTGCGTCTTTCTGGCGCCAAATCTTCAGAGTTAGTTCTTTTAATATTTTGTCTGCCATAATGTTTTTAATTTGGAGATTTGAAGTTCTTTATGTCTCAAATCCGGTTTATTATTTATAAGAACGCTGTGTTAACTGAACATTTTCAAATACAAGCTCTTCCTTGTGTAATTCAGGAGCTTGGTTTTCACCTTTGTATTCCCAAACCGATACATATTTGAAGTGTTCGTCATCACGCTGGGCTTCACCTTCGCTGGTCATTGATTCTACACGCAAGTGACCTCCGCAAGATTCGTTACGGTCGCGAGCATCATGAGCCATCAGGTCAGCCAATTCGATGAAATCTGCTACGCGGGCAGCCTTTTCAAGCTCGTTGTTCATGGCTGTAAACTCGCCGGTTACACGCAAATCTTTGTAGAATTCGGTCTTCAATTTTGCAATCAGCTCAATTGCTTTGTCCAATCCGGCTTTCTCACGGGCCATACCGATATATTCCCACATGATGTGTCCCAATTCTTTGTGGAAGTGGTCAGGAGATTTTGTTCCCTTGATATCGTATAATTTACGCAGACGGTCGGTAACATGTTTTTCCGCTTCTTCGAATTCTTTGGTATTGGTGTTGATTTTCGGAGTTTGGATATCTTTTGCAAGATAGTCTCCGATTGTGTAAGGCAGGATAAAATATCCGTCTGCCAATCCCTGCATCAATGCAGATGCTCCCAAACGATTTGCTCCGTGATCAGAGAAGTTACATTCACCGATAGCATACAGACCCGGAATAGTAGTCATCAAGTTATAGTCTACCCACAGACCTCCCATAGAGTAGTGGATGGCCGGATAAATCATCATCGGGTTGTTGTATGGATCAACAGCTGTGATTTTCTCATACATCTGGAACAAGTTGCCATAACGTTTCTCGATAGTCTCTCTACCTAACTGTTGGATGGCATATTTGAAATCAAGGAATACGGCTTTACCGGTATTGTTTACACCGAAACCTGCATCACATCTCTCTTTTGCAGCGCGAGAAGCAACGTCACGCGGAACAAGGTTTCCGAATGCCGGGTAGCGGCGTTCCAAATAGAAGTCGCGGTCTTCGTCCGGTATATCGTTCGGATTCTTGGTTCCGGCCTGTAATGCTTTGGCATCTTCTATTTTCTTTGGCACCCATACACGACCATCGTTACGCAATGACTCTGACATCAAAGTCAACTTACTCTGCTGGTCTCCGTGTACCGGAATACAAGTCGGGTGAATCTGTACAAAACAGGGGTTTCCGAACATTGCACCACGTTTGTAAGCCTGCCATGCTGCACTACCGTTACATCCCATTGCATTGGTTGACAAGAAGAATACGTTGCCATAACCTCCGGTTGCCAATACGACAGCGTGAGCTCCGAAACGTTCAATTTTACCGGTTACCAGGTCGCGTGCGATAACACCGCGTGCTTTACCGTCAACAACAACGATATCCAACACTTCGTGGCGGTTGTACATTTTTACTTTGCCGGCTTGAATCTGACGGTTCATAGCTCCGTATGCACCCAACAACAACTGCTGTCCGGTCTGACCGCGGGCATAGAACGTACGGCTAACCAATGCTCCTCCGAACGAACGGTTAGCTAAGAGACCGCCATATTCGCGTGCGAAAGGTACACCCTGTGCCACACACTGGTCAATGATTGCATTACTTACCTCTGCCAGACGGTATACATTGGCTTCGCGTGCACGATAGTCACCGCCTTTGATAGTTTCATAAAACAAGCGGAATACAGAGTCGTTATCGTTAGGATAGTTCTTGGCTGCATTGATACCTCCTTGTGCTGCGATTGAGTGTGCACGACGAGGAGAGTCCTGATAGCAGAAAGCTGTTACATTATATCCAAGTTCTGCAAGACTGGCTGCTGCTGAACCACCGGCAAGACCTGTACCTACTATAATAACATCTAATTTTTTCTTGTTTGCCGGGCTGACAACACCGATGTGGGCTTTATGGGCAGACCATTTGTCTTTTAACGGTCCGGCAGGTATTTTAGCATCTAATACTGACATAATAAATTGATTTTGAATTTTTAAATTGAGATTCACATTACTTTCCGAATACCATGAAATAAATCGGAATGATGCTGAAACCTACAGCAAATACAATAGCGAAGAAATAAGCTACGTACTCCAGACGTTTTCTCCAAATCTGGTTAGAAAAACCGATAGACTGGAATGCTGACCAGAAACCGTGTGAAAGGTGCAAGCCTAAGAGAATGGCTGCAATGATATAAATGATGGCATATACCGGCTGCATCAAGGTTGTACTTACCAGTTCATAGTGGTCGGTAATGTCGCCGAATTTAAAGCTGAACCAGAAGTTGCAGATGTGCAGTGCCAAGAACGCCAACACCAATGCACCCAAAATATACATGTTGCGTGATGGCCAAGTACAGTTTTGCGATTGGCTACGCATTGCATACTTTGTCGGACGTGCTTTTTGGTTCTGAATGGTCAGAATGCTGGCCCATACAATGTGAACGATGAAGCCCAATGCCAAAATCGGTTCGATAACCTTGATTAC
>CAJJNP010000116.1 GCA_905193145.1 uncultured Odoribacter sp.
GGTGAAAACTTCTGAGGTCATTTATGTACAGAAACAGGATGTAGGGATGTTTACCGAACAATTTGTGGCAGGAATTATGAAGGAAAGAAAAAGAATTGGATTTGTATAAAATAAAAAACAGCGTTACAATACGCTGTTTTTTATTTAGTATAGAGTCCGGCCAAAAGCCGGACTCTATTTTATTTCAGCATTTCACAGATTTCATTGTAAACGAATTCTCCGGTAAAACCGAATTTTTCATCCAAAACCTTTGCTGGAGCTGAGTAACCAAAATGATTGACTCCATGTATACGTCCGTTGGCGCCAACCAGTCCTTCCAAAGTGACAGACAATCCTGCTGTCAAACCGAATTTTTTCTTAGCTGCCGGAATAACTTCTTCCTGGTAAGCTGCTGGCTGTTGGCGGAATAAACCTTCAGAAATGGCTGATACAACTTGTGAAGTGATACCTTTGCGTTCTTTCAACAGGTTTGCTGCATCAATAAGTGTAGAGACTTCAGAACCGGAAGCGATTAATACAACGTCCGGATTTTCGCCGTTCTTCATTGCTATATAAGCTCCGCGTTCTGCCTGCAGAGCGTCATTGTAACGGTCGCCGGAAGTTGACGGAATGTCATTAATATTTTGACGTGAAAGAACCAAAGCTGTCGGGGTTTTTGTGTTTTCCATTGCCATTTTCCATGCTACGGTAGCTTCTGCAGCGTCTGCAGGACGCAATGCCATAAGGCTCATTTCACCATGGTGGTTCTGTAATTTTTCCATCAGACGTAATTGTGCCTCATGTTCGATAGGTTGGTGGGTAGGACCATCCTCTCCAACTCGGAAAGCATCATGCGACCAAATATATTTTACAGGAACTTCCATCAAAGCAGACAGACGGAATGCCGGTTTCATATAGTCGGAGAACACAAAGAATGTTCCGCAAGCTACATGGATTCCGCCATGGAGTGCTATACCGTTACAAAGTACAGCCATTGTTAATTCGGCAACACCGGCCTGTAAGAATTTTCCGCTGAAATCACCTTTCACCAGATTACGGGCCCCACCTTTTATAAAGCCGTCAGTCTTGTCTGAGTTCGACAAGTCTGCCGAGCTTACAATCATATTGTCTACTTGTTTTGCCAATTCTACCAAAACGTCAGCAGATGCGGCGCGGGTTGCAATATTAGCTTTGTGAGCGATTGCCTTGTAGTCTATTGCAGGAGCTTCCCCTGACATGTATTGGTGGAAGCGGACTGCCAATTCAGGATTAGCTTTCTCCCAAGCTGCTTGTTCTTCTTTTTTGCGGCGTGCATAAGCGCGTTTTTCATCCAATACTTTTGCATAATATTCCTGTACATCAGGGAATATAGTGAAAGGATTTTGTGCATCTCCGCCCAAGTTTTCAATTGTTTTTTCGATAGAAGCTCCGGCTGCACTCAAAGGCTGACCATGAGTAGATACTTTATTTGAATAATCCTCGTTATTGGCACCTACAGCACCTTTGCCCATCAAGGTGCGGCCGATAATCAAAGTCGGACGTTCTGTTTCTGCATTTGCTGCACGTAGAGCCTGACGGATTTCTTCTGCATCATTACCATTGATGGTAATAACGCGCCATCCCCATGCTTCATATTTTGCAGCAGTGTTTTCTGTTGTCACCTCTTCTACTGTGGTAGACAACTGTACATTGTTTGCATCATAGAACATAATCAGGTTGGAAAGTCCCAGAGTTCCGGCGATTCGTCCTGCTCCTTGAGATATTTCTTCCTGAATACCGCCGTCAGAAATGAAAGCGTATGTTTTGTGAGCCATCCATTCTCCAAAGCGTGCTACTAGAAAACGTTCAGCGATAGCTGCTCCGACAGCCATAGCATGCCCTTGTCCCAGAGGTCCTGAGGTGTTTTCGATACCACGCTGTACGTCACGTTCCGGGTGACCGGGAGTTACACTTCCCCATTGACGGAAGTTTTTAAGGTCTTCCATTGAGAATTTGCCAATCAGACTCAGCATTCCGTATAACATCGGAGACATGTGTCCTGGGTCAAGGAAAAAACGGTCGCGGTTTGCCCAGGCTGCATCGTCGGGATCAAAGTTCAAAAACTCTGAGAACAGTACATTTACATAGTCAGCTCCACCCATTGCTCCTCCGGGATGTCCCGATTTTGCCTTCTCTACCATGGCTGCTGCCAGTATTCGGATGTTATCCGCTGCTCTGTTGGTAATCGTATTCATATCTTTCATTTATTGGTTAATTGTTGATTATTATTTCTTATAGATTTAAGTCTTTGTATTGATGTTCCCACCAAGCCGGTTTACCTTTCAGGTATTTGGCAAAATAGGCGAGTATCGTATTATTCCACAAAATGCGTTGATTGTAATCTACTACAGCATGGTCGGCATTTTTTACCAACACCAGCTCTGCATCTTTGCCAAGCAGTTTGAGTGCAGTGTAGAACTGGATGCTTTCGCCTGTTGGTACATTTACGTCAGCTGTTCCGTGAATCAGTAGGATGGGGACTTTCACTTGGTCGGCATTGAACAGTGGGCTCTGGTCCACATAGATGTCTTTTCGGTTCCAAGGATAGGAGTGTGCCGAAGCATTGATGCTGTATCCGTATCCCCAATAACCTTCGCCCCAATAACTGGAGATGGATGATATACCTGCATGTGAAATAGCACAGGCAAAAAGGTCTGTTTGTGTGGTGAGATACTCCGTTGTGAATCCACCATAAGATGCTCCCATACAGCCTACATGTTCCCCGTCAATAAAAGGGTGGGCTTTGATGAAGGCACGTACGGAACTGATAATTTCATCTGCAGTGATTTTACACCAGTTATTTTGGTGGCGGGCAGAAAATTCTTGTCCGTAACCGATGGTGCCGGAAGGCTGCAATACATATACTACATATCCGTTGGCTGTATATAAATTGAATGGCCAACGACCGCCGAAAGATCTGCTGACGGGAGTCGTACCTCCATAATAGTAAACAATCAGAGGATACTTTTTATTGGGGTCAAAATCTGCCGGCAGGTAATAACGTCCGTCAATCAAAGTTCCTTTTTTGTATTGATAATCCCAATCTTTCATTTCGCCGAATTCGATGTTCTCGTATTGCTTGTGACAGGGATTGTCCCACATGGCAAATTGGTTATCGTTTAAGTTAAGTGTATAGGCTCGGTCAGGATGATTGGTTGTAGAGGCCGTGTACATCATAAATTCTGAATTTTCGGCAAGACTGGTTTGTTTTACCATATCTCCCGGACATTCTATGGGTACAAATTCTTTGCCGTCATAACGGTAAAGGCGAACAAAGTCGGCATCGTTGACTTTGGCAATGATACTACCGTTTTTATGCCATACCGCTTCTTCTACAGAAGGATTGAAATTGCGTGTGATTGCTTGAACATCACCGCTGGCAAGGTCATAGATAAACAGTTGGGTGTCATATTGGTTTACAATCTGTCCTTTTGTAATATTTTCTCCTAATTTTCCGAAACTGGAAGGACCTCCTTGTACCAATAGCTGTTTCCCGTCCGGAGAGAAACTGCAACTTACAGACCAGATGCGGTCTTTCCATAAAGTATCCACCTGTTGGGTTGCCATATCCATCAAATAGACATTCTGTTTGTTGAATGGAAATTCGTTGTATACGGGGCGGGATGTAGAAAACAATAATTTCTTGCCGTCCCGGCTGATATCCATCAGTGACGTAGAAAGATTTCCCCAGGTAAGGCGTGAGTATAGACCGGTTGCAAAATCATATTTACATAAATAACTGCGGTTGCGGAAATAATCCTGTCGGTCTTGGACGCCGGCCAGTTTACGCAATTCCCATTTGGGATCGGCAAAACTCTCGTGCACGGTGTAAATCAAGTAAGAGCAATCGGGCGACCAAATATAGTTTCTGATAGCTTTATCTTCACTTAGCAGACATTTTTGTTTGCGTGTTTCGAGATCATATTCGTAGAGAGACATGCTGCCGCCTTCGTTTTGCATATAGGAAAGGGCGTCTCTGCCGGGAATCCATTGCAGATTGTTTGCGCTATTACCGTGGAAAGTGTACATGATTTCTTTATCGGCAATGCGGTAGATATAAGTGTTGACTGTTGATTTCCCATTGACAATGTTTGTTCTGCCCAACAATACATATTGACCGGATGGCGACACATCTAGACGGGAAATACGCTGTCCGTTCAATACATCGAGAATAGTTTTTCCGCGTTTGGGTGAAACAGAAAAAACAACCGGTTCATTGGCAAATTCTTTGTCTGCTTCAAAATGGGCATACACCACTTTGCCTCCTTTGGTTAGCGATTTGACTACAATCAGATGTTTCCCGGGCAGCCATTCAACAGGCACTGTCCTGACAGAGCAGTTAGCTCCGTTTGCTGTCGCTTTTTTAACTCCATCCACATATATTTCTGCATTCCCGAAAATACGGAAAGTCAGTTGGCCGCTCATCCATTCCGGATTGCTGATATACGTGGCATAATAATTCAGTGTAAGGGCTTCGCCGCTTGTAGTTGTTACGACAGTGTCTTGTTCCATTCGGGCAATGTCCCATTTTAGTTTGCCTTCGTATTTCCCGTTATCAGGTGTCAGATTTTGAACATTCAATCCTGAAAAATCCCCTAGCATGGCATCGGTAAAAATACGCTCGTTGACATTTTTCATATTGCTTAATGCCGGCTTTTCCACCGGTATGGGCGGCAATGCAAGCCATTCTTTAACATTCTGAGCCTGTGAACTTAGAGTCCCGGCCAGAAGTAAAACAAGAATACTATGTTTATTCATTATCGTAAGTTTATAATATAAAAGGTAATGCAAAGTTAAAAAATAATTGCTTTCTTTGAAAGCAATTATTCTAACATTGAATCGTGTCTGTTCACTTTCATCACTCCGTTGATGTGTTTCAATCTGGAGATAAGCTGTTCCAGGTGTTCTGTATTGTCAATCAGCACTACAATATTTCCGTCAAAGATTCCTTCTGCCGAGTTGATGGAAATTCCCCGTAAAGCGGCATGCGGGTCCTTGCCGATGATTTCCGTGATTTTAGTGACAATGCCGGCTTCGTCTTTACCCATCAGGTTTAATACGGTCTGATAGGAGGTTGCCCCATCGTTGGTCCATTGAGTGTTTACAATGCGATAGGGATACCGGCGCATCAGTTCGATGGCATTTTTACATTGGCGGCGGTGTACCTTGATGCCCTCTCCGATAGATACAAAACCGATGATATCATCTCCATAGACCGGATTGCAGCAACGTGCGAATTTATAGTCTACATTGTCCACGTTCTTGTCAATCAGCAAAACATCCTCGTCCATTTTCTTCGGATGAACCACTTTGACATCTTTTGGGGGCGGTGCTACCACGGTTTTTTCTTCGGCATGTGTCAGAATCTCCTTGATTTCAGAGGGCTCATGTTTCCCGATGGCTATGCCGTGATAGAGGTCTAGCGCAAACTTGTATTTATAATGTTGCATCAGTTTACGGATTATCTCGTCCGTAAATTCTATTTTCCAGTTTTTCAGTCGTCGGATTAAGGTCTCTTTACCGATATCGGCCTGGTGGTTGATTTCTTCATTCAAAAACTGGCGAATCCGGTTACGGGCCTTTGACGTGATGGCAAAATTCAGCCAGTCGGCCTTGGGCTGTTGGTTGGTAGCCGTCAGAATGGAGATCTGGTCACCGTTTTTCAGAACATAGCGTAATGTTTCATTTTTTCCGTTCACAATACCGCCGATGCATTTGTTGCCGACGTTAGAGTGTATAGAATAAGCAAAGTCAAGCAAGGAGGCTCCGGCCTGCAACGTCTTCAGGTCACCTTTGGGGGTGAATACATGGACTTCCTTATCCTGAAGGTTGATTTTCATATCATCCAGCAGTTCGATGGCATTCTCCTGGTTGCTTTCCAGAATTTCGCGCAACTCGTTCAGCCAGCCTTCAATAATGGAATCTGATGTTCCTCCTTTATATTTCCAGTGGGCAGCAAATCCTTTTTCTGCAATCTCGTCCATACGTTCCGTGCGGATTTGCACTTCCACCCAACGATTGTCCGGACCGAGTACGGTTGTTTGTAGTGATTCGTATCCGTTGGATTTCGGAACGGAAATCCAGTCGCGTAAACGCTGTGGATTCGGAGTATATTTATCCGTTACGATAGAATACACTCTCCAGCAGTCGGGCTTTTCATTTTCACCGGTACTATCGATAATGAAGCGGACGGCGAAAATATCGTATATCTCTTCAAACTCCACCTGACTTTTCCGCATCTTGTTGAGTATCGAGGCGATAGTCTTGGTGCGGTATTTCATCTTATATTTAATTCCCCGACGGTCAAGCTCTTCTGTAATCGGTGCCACAAATTGGGCTATATAAGCCTCCCGTGCACTTTTAGAATCTTTCAGCTTTTGTTCAATTTCTCTGTATATTTTCGGGTTGGAGTAACGTAATGCACGATCCTCCATTTCTGATTTGATATTATATAATCCGAGTCGATGAGCAAAAGGGATATAAATATAACTGGTTTCCTGTGCCAGCTTCAGTTGTTCTTCTTCTGGAAGATCGTTTGCCAATCGGAGGGCATAAAGTTTTTCGGCCAAGAAAATCAACTGTACACGGATATCTTCAGCAAAGCTCAACAGTAGTTTCCGAAAATTTTCGGAATCCACAATCTGCTGGGTTGCATAAATATGGCTGATATCTTTCAGGCCCTTGATAATTTGCCATACTTTATTTCCGAACATCTCCTTTACTTCATCCAAAGACAGCATCTCCTTTTCAACAGTCTTATGCACCATGGCACAGATAATCGAAGTCCGTCCCAGACCGATTTCCTGAGTGATAATCAATGTGATGTCCAGAATACGTATCAGCTCCTTGTAATTGAGCTCGTCAGCGCTTTTTTCGTTTTTGATGGCAATGTCGAATGCCCTTCGTATCTGCCGGATATCATCCCGTGAAATAAGGTTGCGGCATGATTTTAATACTGCGGCATATTTCCGAATGACAATCGGGCGGTAAGTCTCTTTCGTCTCTTGGTCCATAGCAGTTAGTTTTAGTGAGCATTTATATATTGAGTCCAAAAGTAGTGATTTCTTTAGAATTGTTCTGCCGATTTTTGTAATTTTACATCGGAAAAAACAGCAGATTAGCATTATGACACAAAAAGAGAGATATAGAGGTGTTTTGGAATGGTTTTCGGAGCACTTGGGATTATCCGAAACAGAATTACACTACCGTAATCCTTATGAATTATTGGTGGCAGTAATCCTTTCGGCGCAGTGTACTGACAAGCGGGTGAACATGACGACTCCTGCTATTTTTGAGCGTTTCCCGGATCCTGCATCCATGGCTGCGGGAAGTGTGGAGGAAATATACGAACTGATAAAATCCATTTCCTACCCGAACAACAAAGCCCGAAATCTGCACGGAATGGCAGTGAAACTGGCTGCCGATTTCGGTGGAGTAGTGCCTGAAGACATGGAGTTGTTACAATCGCTTCCCGGAGTGGGACGTAAGACAGCCAATGTTATTATGGCCGTCGCTTTCAATCGTCCCGCCATGCCGGTGGATACTCATGTGTTTCGGGTGACCAATCGTATCGGTTTGGTTAACAATACAAAGACACCATTGGAAACGGAAAAACAACTGGTTCAAAACATACCGGCAGCCGTGCTTTCCACAGCTCACCATTGGTTTATTCTGCATGGGCGATACGTTTGTACAGCCCGAAAACCCAAGTGTACGGAGTGCGGTATTCAGTCGTGGTGTAAATATTTTTCAAAAAATAATCCGGCTTGACGCAACCTTTGGCGGAATCGTACATCTTCTATATGAAAACAACGATAAAATAATAAACAACAACTAAGAGTAAAACGGGAATAAATTACTCATTTCAATTACAGTTTTAAGGGTTAGTAAAAAAGGAACTGCACATTCTTGTGCGGTTCCTTTTCATTTGTAGCTAGATTTATCTTTTTTGTCTTGGGCATTATGGGAAGAAGTGTTAACTTTACCGGGATTTATTCAATATTATTATGACAAACAACAGAAGAAAACCCGAATGGTTGAAGATTCAGTTGCCCATGGGACAATTGTCTGTAGAGGTGATGAACACCATCCGGAACAACCAACTAAATACAATTTGCACCAGTGGACGCTGTCCCAATCAAGGCGAATGCTGGGGATGCGGAACTGCCACTTTCATGATTGGCGGTAATATATGCACACGTTCGTGTCGGTTTTGTAATGTAACAACCGGTCATCCGGCTCCGCTAGATCCGGCAGAACCGGATCATGTTGCCGAATCGGTGAAGGCTCTTAAATTGAAGCATGTGGTGATTACTTCCGTCGATCGTGATGATGTAGAGGATTTGGGCGCTTCTCATTGGGTGAAGGTGATTGAGTCCGTCAAACGTGAAAATCCCAATACCACAATGGAAGTATTGATTCCTGATTTTCAAGGTCGTCCTGAATTGGTGGCACAGGTAATCGCTGCCAAACCGGAGGTGATTTCCCATAATCTGGAGACTGTCCGCCGTCTTTCCGACAGTGTACGTAGCCGTGCAAAATACGATACCTCTTTGCAAGTATTGAAACAGATAGCCGATTCGGGCATCGTGGCAAAATCAGGTATTATGCTCGGTTTAGGCGAGACACGTGAGGAAATATTAGAAACCATGGACGATTTGCGGGCCATCGGTTGTCGTGTCATGACAATCGGTCAATATTTGCAGCCGACAGCAAAAAACATAGAGGTGAAAGAATACATCCGTCCGGAAGTATTTGAGGAATACAAGACAATCGGTCTGGAAAAAGGCTTTTCATTTGTCGAAAGCGGTCCGCTGGTCCGTTCCAGCTACCATGCAGAGCGTCATGTCGTGCGGAAATAATATAATAAGACCGTCTTATGGTAGAATTTGTTGATTTTGGACAAAGAGGCTATCGTGAAACCTGGGATTACCAGGAGCAATTGCTGGATACCTTGATTCATGCAAAACTGCAGGGACAGACCGTTACAGGACAGTTAATATTTGTGGAGCATTTGCCTGTATATACCATTGGTAAAAGCGGTAATGCTGCCAACATGCTGCTCAATCCGATGCAATTGGCAGAAAAGCATGTAGAATGTATCAAAGTGGATCGGGGGGGGGACATTACCTATCATGGTCCCGGCCAGTTGGTGGCCTATCCCATTATAGACCTCGACCAATTGGAAATAGGCGTTAAAGAGTATGTCCATCGTCTGGAAGAAATTGTTATTCGTACGGTAGCCGATTACGGAATTTCCGGCGAACGTCTGGAAGGAGCAACGGGTGTATGGTTGGAAAGTCACACGTCACGTGCCCGGAAAATCTGTGCCATCGGAGTAAAATGTTCTCGCAGTATCACGATGCACGGATTGGCACTGAATGTCAATACCGACCTGACTTATTTCAGCAACATCAACCCGTGCGGTTTTGTTGACAAAGGAGTCACTTCCATTGAAAGAGAAGTGGGGCATCCGGTCGATTTTGATGAAGTGAAAGTCCGCATGCGTTGTCACTTTGAAGAGGTGATGGGTATTCGGTTGCAATAAATCGATGCAAAATAGTTTTAGGCGCAATGATAATTTACCCTCATTGCGCTTTCTTTATGCCCTCTTCTCTCCCTCTCAAATATATGTCATCTATATATCAAAGATAACACAACTATAAGACAAAGATAACAACTTGTTATCTTTGTCTTATAGTTGACATATGTTTGTATTCAAGTTAAGCATAGGATTTATGTGTCTTGAGTGGGCGAGAAATAGGTTTATTCTATATCTCAGAAACCATTTGTATTGTTATGCACTCCTTTGAAACCTCCTCGAAATTCTTGAAACAGGAGCTTATTTATGTAAAGGAAGGAGTCCTAATTCGTTGAAAATTCTTTATCTTTGCATTGGTATCTTTTTAATTGCAGATGATATGAAATACCCTATTGGCATTCAGACTTTCGAGCAGATTATCCGGCAAGGATTTGTCTATGTGGACAAGACCGATATGGTTTATTCGCTTGCAACGGAAGGAAAGGTCTATTTTTTGAGTCGTCCTCGCCGTTTTGGAAAAAGTCTGCTTCTTTCTACATTGCGGGCTTATTTCGAAGGTAAGAAAGAGTTGTTTAGCGGGTTGAAAATGGAAATGTTGGAGCATGATTGGTTTCAGTATCCGGTATTTCATATTGATTTTAACGGTGTCAATTTTACAATACCCGGTGCATTGAATCGGGTTTTAGATAGTATTCTTTCTCGATGGGAGAAGGAATACGGTATTGTAACGGATGTTCCACAAGAATATGGCTTGCGTTTCAGTCGTATTCTTCAAGCAGCTGCAGAGCAAACGGGCCGAGGTGCTGTGGTTTTGGTGGATGAATATGACAAGCCTTTGCTTGATGTATTGGAAAAAGCTCCTGAAATATTGGAACAGAATCGTGAAATTTTGAAGGCTTTTTATTCAGTGTTTAAGCAAGCAGATGCTTATCTCCGGTTTGTTTTCCTGGCAGGTGTTACCAAATTTTCACAAGTAAGTGTATTCAGTGGTTTTAACCAACCGTTGGATATCAGTATGACTCCTAAATACGAAGCCTTGTGTGGTATTACGGATGAGGAGTTGTATAAAGTGTTTGCAGATCCTATCCGTGAGATGGCTGCTTTGGAATGTTGTAGCGAAGCAGATATTCGTCAGCAGTTGAAACAGCGTTATGACGGATATCATTTCAGTAATGGGATGA
>CAJJNP010000117.1 GCA_905193145.1 uncultured Odoribacter sp.
ATTTGACGCTTCCTTGTTTCCTGGAAAGGAAGCATAAACTTATATGCATCAAATCGGAAAAAGACCAAAAAAGTTCAGTAACCAAGCGGGAAAATTGCACGAAAGACGGGAAGTCGGTTCCAGACCCGTCGGTAAGGGAACGGTACGTCTTGTATGTATAGGATTTTTTTCAACTTGCCAAACATGAAAAATGGAACAGGGTGAGATGGTAAAGCATGTCCCAATACATCCCCAAGTAAACCACGGGGATTAAGCATGGCAGATGGGATTTTTCGCTGCACAAGACAAAAAAGGCGGCCCCACCTGCCGCCTGTAGATTAATAAAGAGAGAATTCCATCCTACGCAAGATTATCAAAGCCATATGGATCCAGCTTCCACATCCCCCGCCTGGTAGGTATAGGAGATGAACTCCTCAAGCGCCTCCTTCCATGTAAGACTGAAGGTTTTCATGATGGAGTGTAGCGTGCGGTTGCTGTCTTCATCCAGGCTATCCTCCCCGATCAGGTTCACATCTGCCTCCGGGTCCACATCAACAAACTCCTCGCGGCTCCAAAACACCACTACCGGGATGCTCAGGTTAATATCCCATGTTCCACGCTGGATCAATACCCCGGAGGGCTTGTAGAACGGGTCAAATCCGTTTGTCTGCGGGTTCTTTTTAGAATTGTAGCCGTGATACAGGCGGAGTTTCAGATCAAACTCCTTGCGGTCCTTCAGGAACCGGATAACTCCTTTTAATCCTACCGGGTTAGTGCCTCCCGTAATTTCCGCCTCGTTGTCATGTTTGGTCTTGTCCCAGGGCGTGGTATCCACATAGAGATAATCCACCAGAGCCTCCGGATCATTGTCGTCAGCTTCCGGTTTCCCGTCAAAGGTAGGTCTCACGTTCTCCGGGGTGAAGAAATGCTGGTGGATATTCTCCTGCCCGTTCTCCACGAACTGGCCGTTCATTAACTCTCCTTTGGAATTGTAGTAATAGATAAACATCAGGTAAACCGGGGCCGGGGTAAAGTTGTTTCCATTTTTATATTCGCCGTTTTTCTGAACGTAAAACTTGCCCTGGCTTCCTTCAGCAAGGGTCCATCCACTGCCGGTCTTCAGTTCATAAGTGATCTCCTGGACACGTTTCATATACCTAGCCGGGGATTCCGGATTTTGGTGGGGACCTCCGGCCTTCTGTATCTCGTTCCAGTCAGCGTGCAGGTGGCATTCAACGAGGCGGACGGTCATTTTTGCCGGGTCCTCATGCAGTTTGTTCTTCGTCTCGTCTTCTGGTATTACAGGATCCTTGCTGCAAGAGTTCAGCGACAGGACAAGGGACACTCCTATCAGAAGTGCCCACACGGTTTTACATGCAATTGTTCTCATTTTTCTTTTTATTTATTAGTGTTGATTATAGTTGTTATAAATTAAAAAATCCAGTTTACACCGCAACGCACATCACGTCCCATATCATGCGCATAGTAACGCGAGCGGTTGGTGTATTCCTTGTACTCACGATTCAGGAGGTTGTCTGCCGACAGCATGAACCGGACCTGGTGTCCCCGTTTCACGGGAAGTTCAAGAGCAGCGTCGAACCCGAGGAGATGGTACGCCGGGGGAGTATACGGGATAAGATCCGTGTCCGGATCAAACCGCCTCTGTTTTGCGGTGAAACGGTGCCTGATGTTCAGACGCAGCCTGAGATGCGATTTCGTCTCGTGTATCCACGCAAGTTCATGGCTGAAACGGAAGGAGGGAATATAAGGAAGATAATTACCCTTTGTCCGTTCGTTTGCCCGTATAAAAGAGACGACGGCATGGTAGTCCCATGAACCGCCCGGAGTGAAACGCAGGTCAAAGTCCATACCGCGGAAGAAAGCCGGGGTCTGCCTGTACTGGAAGACCGGGTATGCTCCCGAAATCACGGTGACTGTCTCTTTCTCCGGCCCGTCATAGATATAGCCGTCCACCCATTGCAGGTAACCGTCCAGACAGACGCTGAACATCCCGTCGCCGTAACGGAAGGAAGATATCCATTTGTAGCTTCTTTCCGAGTGCATCGCAGAGTCTCCCCTGACAAACATCCCAGACCCGAGCTCGTTCCCGTTGCTGTACAGTTCATACACGTGAGGGGCACGCCAAGCCAGACCGAAGTTGGAGGTGAGCCTCCAGCGTCTGGAAAGTTGATAGTGTCCTCCCAGGCTGTAGGACACGTTGTTAAACTTTCTTGTCCCGCCATAGGGGCCTCCCGTCCAGTCATAACCACTGGCACGGGTTTCCTGCATATCCAGGCGGAGGCCTGCTTCAACGCCTCCCCTGGCCAGGTGATATTTCCCGATTCCGTATATCCCTGCCTGTGTCTCCGTGTAGTTCGGGATAACGGGCACGAATCCGGTACCCGCGCGGCTGTGGTTCTCGATGAACATGACCTGACCTCCCGCCTCGACTTGCCAGGAGCGGTAATCCCGCTTCCAACGCAGAAGATGCTGGAATGAATTCAGGTGCAGGGAAACCGCCGGAATGTTAGAATCCAGCCGCCGGACACGGTTTTCCTGCCTATCGTCCTTCTGCCAGGTACTTTGCCAGTGAATACTTCCCCCCTTCTTCATGCCAAGCCGCATCCTGCCGAATGCGATCTGATGGGTGACCTCCTGGCAGGGAGCCCTGATACCACGGAAGAAGGGATCCGTGTGCAGGGGGCGACCAAGCCGGATACGTTCCGCCAGCAGGTCCTCGCTACCCATCTGGGCGCTGAGCATCACCCCTGTCCGGCTGTAGAAGCGGCTGTAGAAACCTTCCACTCTCAGACGTCCGCGGTCATAGCCCAGAGAGGCGGAAGCGTGATACTCTCTGGTTCCCGTGTTGTTCAGAAGATAGTGCGCAGTGGAACGGTCCCCGGAATTTGACCAGGTTCCCTGCAGACGCCAAGCGAAATCACCGGGAAAAGCACCTTCGAGCTGTCCGGTAGCCACGTAGCGACGCCCGTTACTTCCGTAAAGTGCGGAGATTCCCCCTTGAAGGGAGCGTTTTCTGAAAGGAAGCGGAGACTGCTCCATGACGATAATCCCTCCAAGGGCATCCGAACCATATCTTACCGCATCAGAGCCCTTGATTACCGAAACAGAGGAGCTGCCGTTCATGTCCACTTCGGGAGCGTGGTCGGCTCCCCATTGCTGCCCAGTCTGGCGGGCACCGTTATGGATGATCAGTATCCGGTTCCCGTACATTCCTTGGATAACGGGTTTGGATACAGTGGTTCCCGTGCTGATGGAACTTACCCCGCTGACACGTTCGAGCAGGGTGGCAAGCGAGGTTCCCAGCGCGTTCCTGATCTCGGGAGATGAAAGGCGCCGGCTCACCACGTTGGGTGACGCCCCGGCACGTTCACCGGTCACGACCACTTCCCCGAGTTTTTGTATGTCCGGGGAGAGACATACGGTATGTATGCTGCTTTCTTTGAATACCTCGTTCAAAGGCACACGCCGGGAACCGTAACCCAGGCACTGCACGAGGACCGTATCCATGAAACACGTTCCATGACCGAAAACAATCATTCCATGGGGGGAGCTGACAAGTAACCGTTCCCTGGTCAGGATATAGGCCCCTTCAATGGGAAGCCCGCTTTCCTGGTCAATGACCAGCAGAGTATCGCGTGTACCCGTCGATTGCCGGTCAGCCTGTACCCGTGCTTCCATGGGAGAAGGGAGGGTACATAGGCAGACAACAAGCAGGCACACATACTGGAGATATGCATGAAATGTCATACTTGAAAAAATATAAACGGGTTATAATCTGTTAAGACAGGACATGAAAAGCCCCTGCACGCAATCACAGTGATGGCATGCGAATCCCTCAAGGGAGTTATGACAAACACACAGGGGGTGCACGGAGGAAATGCGGGAAAAGAATGACGATGACATCTGTTTCCCCGGAGATAAGATACCTTACAGGCCTGCCAGTCGGAATATAATCGTATATAAAAATCCCTGCCTCGACAAACGGGGAGAGCGTAAAGAGACAGATGGTACAATTTTCAGGAGAATCGTGACGGGAGTGTCCCTGTTCGTTATGGGATACGCACGAATGTTCCCCGTGAACATGAAAAGCTTTCACGAGGAAAAAGGGCATCAATGTCAGCAACAACATACATGCTATGCCAGCCCGCTGTCTCTGTCTTTTTTTCGTATGATCCATTAGTTTGCAAAATTAACGGTTTTAATCATCACTCGCAATACCTACAAATAATGATTTGCAAGCATAAACACCATGTATATTTGTTACGGATACCAGACAGACCGTTTTATTCCTCCAACCAGTCGTCTGAGTGGCAAATCCTTTTTTGCACTTATTCTGTTACTTACACTTTTCTTGTTTTTCCGTTTACACAGAAAACTAAAAATCTCCTGTTTTTTTCTTTTTCGGTTAAAATTAGTATATTTGTATCAGTTCTAAAAGTGAAGCAAAGCAATGCACTGAAATTAGCACCGCTACCAATTACCAGGCTTATCGCTCTTTACGCTTTATCAATCAGCCGATTAAAAGAAAATCTTAGTTTTTCTTAAAAAAAGCATAGGTATGTTACAATGAAATGAAGGGTATGTTACGAAAATAATAAGAGAGAATCAGTTGAAAAACTTACATAGACAAGGTGCTTAACCAATCTTCCACTGTACCTGTTTTAGAAGAAAAATTCACACCTATTTTATAAACGGAGCGTTCATCCATTTCGTACGGACGAGCATATCCTTTATTTTCAATCTGCTGCAAAGCTTGTTCTGCTGAACCATCCAATTTGAATTCTAATATATAAACATATTTTGGAGTCTCTACAATACAATCCACCCGACCTTCACTTTGTTCCTTTTCGATGTAAACAGTATAAACGCTCATCAGACGCAATAAGAGATAAAATGTATATTGGAAATATCTTTCCTGTTCGCGTTCATTTTCCTTTCTACGCATAGAATATGGTATGCTTGCCAAAAAAGAGGTCAATATCTTTCGGAATGTCTCCAACTCTCCATCCTCTAGGGCAAATACTAAATCTTGAGCTATATTACTTACATTTACATTTGTGTTAAAATAATTAGATGCCACCATAACCAAGAAACCATTCTTAACTTCATTATTAGGAAAATCCAATAAAAAAGTCTGTCGACGTTTATCATAATCCTTAATGGTGAGATAACCACTTTGATAAATCATCGGCAACGGATATTCCACATCTGCCTTATAATTGATGAACTCGTCCAAAGAATAAAATCTGCCGGTCAATTGGTCAATCCCTTCATGAAAATGATTCATCAAACGAATAAGATATGTCGGAGTTCCTGTAGAAAACCAAAAATCACGGATTTTTTTAGAATCAAAAGCATTCAGTATGCTAAATGGATTATATATATCCTGCATCTTTTCGCCGAAATGATAACCGTCATAGTGCTGCTTCAGCCGTTGTTGCATCTCAACCTCACTACAACCTTCCAATACAGCCATTTCACGGATAGGCTCGGCAAAACGGCAATGTAATTCTTCTTCCGTAATACCGCACAAGGCTTCATACTGATCATACATACTGATATCTTTCGGCTGGTTAAAACCACTAAATACACTTACCTGAGAGAATTTTGTCACTCCTGTCAGAAATACGAAACGTAAATAGGCATCTGCTCGCTTGAATATGGAATAGAATGCTTTTAGAGTTTCGCGATTTTTTTCCAACAATGATGGGTCTTGCTCCAATACATCCAGCAAAGGTTTATCATATTCATCGATTAAAACTACCGCACCGCAACCGCTTTTTGCATAAGCAGCTTTAATGATTTTCTCAAACCGAGAGCCTAAATTAAAATCTACTCCCGGAATAATGCCATATTCCTTTTCCCAATCAGCAAGATATCCTTCAATATTTGCCTCCAAGGCTCCGGGCAAAGTAAAATTCACACCATTGAAGTCAAAATGAAATACCGTATGTGTGTGCCAGTCTTTTTCCAATGAATCAATTTTCAATCCTTTAAACAGCTCTTTCTTCCCCTCAAAGTAGGCTTTAAGAGTGGACAACAGCAGACTCTTCCCAAAGCGACGGGGACGGCAGAGGAAATAAACCTTGCCTTCCATTGCCAAAGAATATACCATATCAGTCTTGTCTACATAAACAAAACCCTGCTCGATAATTTGGTCAAATGTCTGGATTCCTATCGGATATTTCATAATCTCATTCGTTTGTGTATATAAATTATTAGCAAATATAGTGATTCTTTTTAGATAACGACGACATAAGCAAAATCTTTGTAAACACCATCCTTACATTTAAAATAAAATCTTAAGATTTATAACAGCAAAACATTAATTTTGTAGAGGATAATGTTTTATGCAATATATGGTGGATGATAAAGAAAACTACTTCTCCAATTGCGAAATCAGTGATTTCGCAATTGGAGGAATATAATTTCACCCTTCCCATCAAGCATCTGGATTGGACGCACAATCTTGTATTGATAAAGCAGGGATTCTATGTGAAATTGATTTTTAACAGCAACACTTATCTGCTTGATACATTGCCCTGATGGACAGATTGGCCTCTACACCACTCCCTCGGCGGTAAGAAAATCCATAATTTCTGCAACATGGTCGGGATGGAACCAGTGGATATCAGTATCACGACGAAACCAAGAGAGTTGCTTACGGGCATAACGGCGGGAGTTACGCTGAATGAGGCGCACAGCTTCCGCCAAATCGTATTGCCCTTCAAAATGGTCGAAAAGTTCTTTGTACCCGACGGTGTTCAAGGCATTCAGATGGCGGAGCGGGAAAAGCGAACGGGCTTCAACTTCAAGTCCTTCGTCCATCATCATCTCTACACGGCGGTCGATGCGGGCATACAATTCTTCGCGGTCACGGTTCAGACCGATACGCACAATGCGGAAGCCACGATCTTTGGGTTTGTTGGTGCGCAATGAAGAGTATGGCACACCTGCCATACGGCACACTTCGACGGCATGCAACACCCGTTTGCCATTATTCAGGTCTACCTGGTCGTAAAAAACAGGATCCAGTTCTTTCAGCATTTCACGAATACGCTCCAAGCCTTCACGCTCATAGACCTCCATCAATTCTGCACGTAGCTCCGGCGCAATGGTCGGAATATCATCTATACCTTTACATACTGCATCGATATAAAGCATGGAGCCACCGGTCATGACGACAACATCTCTGCTCTCGAACAATGAACGAATCTGCTCTAAAGCCTCTACCTCGAATTGCCAGGAGTTGTAGTAATCCTGTACCGATTTGGTCTGGATAAAATGGTGGGGCACGGCAGCCAACTGTTCTGCCGACGGCACAGCTGTGCCTATCCGCATTTCTTTATATATCTGACGGGAATCACTGGAAATAATATGTGTGCCGAAATGTCGGGCTATATCTATACTCAAGTCGGTTTTCCCGACTCCGGTGGGACCTAACAATACAAGGAGGGTTTTCATTTCTTTCCAAAAGGCAAAGCAGAAGCGTTAGCCGGTGCTTGCCTAAGCAAGCACCGGTATTTATAATTTGTCAATATAATCATCCAGACTTTCGAAGCGTTCGTCGTAACCGCCATCTTCATCGTAGCTGTCACTACCATATTCGTCGTCTTCATCTCCAAAACGATAATCCTCATCATCGTCATCGTTCTTTCGTCTGCCACGACGACCGGAACTTGTACCGCCGAATTCTTCCATGAAGCTGTCATCGTATTCATCATCTTCGTCTTTGTCAAACTCCCAATCTTCATTGACATCATAAGAAGACTGATGAGGCAGCGGTCCTTCACAATATACACAAAGCGGCAATACATCGGCAGAGTCTCCGACATATTCTCCGGCATATTCTACCCGCAAATAGTTATTGGAAAAGAAATCATAAACATAATCCAACTCGATACAACTGGCATTCACCACTTCACGAATGGTGGTTACGTCCATCACCAAAGTATTGTTTTCTTCGTCATCATCGCCCAACGACATCTCCATCAAAGCGATTTCCCTGCCACGATTGCCTAATTTATCCAAAGCAAAAAACGAAGCCATCTGTGAACCGTCGAACCCCAGAGTCTCAACTATCTTGTCATGAAATTGCTGAAAAGTCTGATCGCCATTTATTGCAATCTCACATCTAAAATCCGAACTGTCCGGTTTACTGATTTCAAATCTATAGTCCATAGTTATTTAGTTAATTTAAAATGCTGAAGAAAATATTCCTGCTCCTACTCCGACAATCAATCCCATAAATAATAATATAATAAACAAAGTTGTAACAGTTGCAAGACATACTGCGATTATCGCACAAGTACGCCCAGCATTGACATTCCGGAAAGAAGCTTCCGTATATACCCCGGGAGACTCCCTATAAATACGTCGCTGGTTATTGCCCAAGACCCAAGCTATGATACCTAATACAAGGCTTATAAAGCCATACAACCAAAAAAGTACCAGGGACAATATCCCCAATATCAAGACCGTGGTCGCATTTGGCAATTCTCTTTTTCCGTTATTCCATGTTTCCATAAAGCAAATATGGTATTATTATTATTTTCTAGCAAACAAATAATATTATTTTTTATGCTTTTGATGTTGTTTTTATGAACGGACGATTTCTTCCAAAACATCAAGGGCTTCTTTTACCAAATTGAGGTTAGCCTGCGACCCCATGTGGCCGATACGGAATACCTCTCCTGCCAAACAACCATAATTGCCACCCATCACAACTCCCCGGTCACGCAAGCGGGCATCCAGCTCCTCCCAAGTCATATTCTCCGGAACATATACAGCTGTCACTGTAGGTGAAGGTACTGCATCGGCAACCGGATAAAGCCGCAATCCCATCTCCTCTATTCTTTCCCGACAATATTCTGCCACCTTTTCATGGCGTTCAATGACCCGCTCCAGGCCTTCTTCAAGCAAGAGTTCACAAGCTTTGTGTAATTGGGCCGTCCCCTGCCAGTATGGAGTGTAAGGGAAATAGGCATCTTCTACTGCCGTATGGAAAGGCAACAAAGCATCATAACCAACATACTGCACTTTTTCTATAATCTCCCATGCTTTGGGACTGACAGACAGGAATGACATGGAAGCCGGAGCAGACAAACATTTCTGCGAGCCGCCAAGACAAAGATCTATATGCCAATCGTCCGTTTTGACTACACTGCCTCCTATACCGGATACGGCATCCACATACAGCAGGGGCACACCGTATTTTTCTTTCAACAATCCGATTTCCTCTACAGGATTCATCGTACCGCTGGGGGTTTCGTTCTGCACCATCGTGATCATTTTAGGTTGAAATTCGCGAATGGCTTTTTCAATCAAGTCGAAATCTGTAAATGTTTCATCAAAACCAAAGCCCATTGTACGAACTTCGCAACCGATAGATTCGGCCATTTGTCCCATACCATAGCCAAATAATCCGGTAGAAAGCGCCAGTACTTTATCTCCCGGCAACAAACAGCTTTTCAACGCACTCCATAAGGCCAACATACCTTCGCCTGTCTGGATAACCACCTGATTTTTCGTCTGCATAATCTCCCCTAACATCCGGGCAGTATCAGTATATAATTCAACATAATCCTTTTCGATATCGGCAGAACCGTAATTTTTTATTCCGGCTTCCAACACTTCATGGGACACTGACGTGGGTCCCGGCACCATAGGTATCTGATAAGTTTTCATGCTACAATTGTTTAATTTTGCCATTTTGACATACGCAAAACTATAAAAGAATCGCTATAAAGCGATGTAAAAGTAGAAATATATGTATATTTGTCCCTTGAAATTGTTTATTGGTGAAAATGCTCGAAACTGAAGATATTGTAGGTAAAGTAATTGAAGCGCTTGAAGATAACAAAGCGCATGAGATTGTAAAAATTGATTTGAGAAAAATAGAAAACTGTTTCTGTAGTTTTTTCGTAATATGTCACGGAACTTCTGGCACACATATTGCGAGTTTAGCAGATGCAGTGGAGGAAAAAGTGAAGGAAGACCTTCATGAATCACCCTTCCATATAGAAGGGATGAATGCTGCGCAATGGGTGATTGTGGATTATGGGGATGTCGTGGTTCATGTGTTTGACAAAGAGATGCGGGACTTCTACCAACTGGAGGATTTTTGGGGTGACGGCATTATCGAAAGAATTCCTGAAACAGAAGAGTAATAATTTATAGATATATCGAAACATATTATATGGCAGAAAACAAGCAAAACAACAAAGACGGAGGATTCAACTTTCCTCCTGTCGGCAACGGAAAACCTATTAAAGCACCTAAATTCAACGGATATTGGCTCTATTTGATATTGGCTCTTGCTATTATCGGATTTCAATTTATGGGCGGTCAATCCGCTCCCGTACGAACGACCTGGCAGGAAATTCAAAATAAAATGATGAATAACGGTGATGTCGAAGAAATCAAACTTATCACGAACAAAGGTCTGGCAAACGTCTATATCAAACCGGATAAGATAGAAAATTATTCTAAACTGAAGGCCAACGGCTTTAAAAACTCTAGCCCCGGCCCGCAATTTTATTTTATGACCGGTCCGCAGGA
>CAJJNP010000118.1 GCA_905193145.1 uncultured Odoribacter sp.
CAATAGTAAGTGAATGTTCATTGTGTATTTTGATCTTAATGATTTGCTTACAAAGTTATAAAAAAATATTTCAAATATCAGAAAATATTGTTATTTATAATAATATTGGGGTATAGGCAAAAAAAAATCTGTTTTAGGTTTGAGTATTTGGATTTTAATATTACTTTTGCGATGTCAAAATATGGCATGCGGGCGTGGTGGAATTGGTAGACACGCCAGACTTAGGATCTGGTGTCGCAAGACTTGGGGGTTCGAGTCCCTTCGCCCGTACTGAGCAAGGAAGCCGCCTTATAAAAGGTGGCTTTTTTCTAATAGAAATATAGTATAATATCAAATAATTTGGCATGAATATAAGTAAAAACCAGATTGACAATCTCAATGCAACCATTAAGGTTGAATTAGTTAAAGAGGATTATGCAGAACGCGTAGAGAAAGCGTTGAAGGATTATCAGAAAAAAGTTGTTGTGAATGGTTTCCGTCAAGGCAAAACTCCAATGGGAATTGTAAGGAAAATGTATGGAAAATCTGTGTTGGTAGATGAGCTTAATAATGTGCTGGGAGATGCTTTGAATAATTATATTAAAGATAATAATATACAGATTCTGGGAGAACCGCTGCCAAATGAAACTGCAGAAACAGTATGGGATTTTGAAGGTGGAAATTTCGAATTCTTGTATGATATCGCTTTGGCTCCAGAAGTGAATGCTAAAATGAGCAAGCGTGAAAAAGTGCCTTATTATATTATTAAAGTTGACGATGAAATGATCGACAAGCAGATCGAGGGTATCTGTAAGAATAATGGTAATATGGTAGAGGTGGATGTGATTGAAGGCGATGAATACCTGAAAGGTGAGTTGATTGAATTGAATGAAAATGGTGAGATAAAAGAAGGTGGCATTAAGAATGAAGATGCTTCTATGTCGCTTCATTATATGAAAGATGAAGAGGCACTGAATTCTTTTAAAGGAAAGAAAGTAGGAGAGGAAGTGAAATTCAATGCTGTGAAAGCTTATCCTAATAAAATAGATTTTGCAGCAATGTTGGGCGTCAATAAGGATCTTGCAGAAAAAGCTGGTGAATATTATTGCTTTATCATTAAAGAAATCAAACGTTATGTTGATGCTGAGGTAAATGAAGAATTATTTACCAAATTGTACGGAGAGGGAGTTGTAAAAGATGTTGCGGATTTCCGTGCTCGTGTCAAAGAGGATATTGAAAAACAGTTGAAGAATCATTCTGAATATCGTTTTACAATTGATGCAAAAGAAAAATTTGTAAAGAAGAATGAAGATGTTGTTTTGCCGGAAGACTTCTTGAAACGTTGGATTGTTGCTGTGAATGAAAATGTGAAAGCAGAGGAAGTCGATCGGGATTTCGAAGCTTATCGTGATGAATTCAAATGGCACTTGGTAAAAGGTGCTATTATGAAGGAATATGATGTGAAAGTTGAAACTGAAGATATGAAGGTTGAGGCTCGTAACATTGCAGCTGCTCAATTACAGCAATATGGATTATATGGTTTAACTGATGAACAGTTGGATGGTTTTGCTGCAAGATTATTGGGAGATGAAAAACAACGCCATAATTTGTATGAGAGAGCTCTAGATAATAAGGTGTTTACTGTTATTCGTGAAAATGTGAAGTTGGAAGAGCAAGAAATTTCTATGGCAGATTTTGAAAAATTATTTCAACAATAATTATCGATTTTTGTTTGATTGACAAATATCGTGTTGTAATAAACACTCTCTTATGAGAGATTGGTTAATGAGCCTACGGTTCTGATAAATGAAAATGTCAGAATCGTAGGTTTCTTTATAAAAAATGGTTGTTTCAGTGAATATGTATCAGACTTATATTTTGAAGAATGGACTGAAGGTGATTCATCAGCAGATAGCAGGAAAAGCTGCTTGGTGTGGGTTGATTATTGGTGTAGGAAGTCGTGACGAGCAACCGGAGGAGGAAGGAATTGCTCATTTTATTGAGCATGTGATTTTTAAGGGGACAGAAAAGAGAAAAGCTTATCATATTTTAAGTCGAATTGAGGATGTAGGAGGAGAGTTGAATGCATATACTACGAAGGAAGATACGTGTATATATGCTTCTTTTTTGCCTACGGATTATGAACGAGTTTTAGAGTTGTTTGCAGATATTGTATTCAATTCGATTTTTCCGGAAAAGGAAATAGAGAAAGAAAAAGAGGTTGTTCTTGATGAGATTAATTCATATAAGGATAGTCCAGGAGAATTGATTTTTGATGATTTTGAGGAATTGATATATAGAGGTTATCCTATTGGACGTAATATATTAGGCAGTGAAGAGGCGGTGAAAGGGTTGAATCGTGATAGCATCTTGAAGTTTGTAAAGAGGAATTATTCTCCTTCGAAGATGGTTATCAGTTCTATTGGATATTTTTCTTTTGAAAAATTAGTGAAGTTGGTTGAATGTTATTTTGGCGAAATACCGGAATATGAGAATCCTTTGGTTCGGTTAAAGCCGGAAATATATCAGCCTCAAATACATATTATTGAGAAAGATACATACCAAAATCATTGTATTATAGGTAATGTAGCATATGATTATATGCAGGATAATCGTTTGGCCTTGTCGTTGTTGGTAAATATATTGGGGGGTACAGGTATGAATTCCAGGCTAAATTTGAATATTCGTGAAAAATATGGATTGGCTTATAATATTGAAGCTGCTTATACTCCATATTCTGATACAGGAGTATTTACAGTTTATTTTGGTTGTGATGCTGAGGATCAGGAGCGTTGTTTGCGTTTGGTTCGTAAGGAGATGGCAGTACTTTGCGAGAAGCAATTAGGAGTTGTGCAATTGCGTAAAGCTAAACGTCAAATGGTTGGGCAAATTACGTTGTCATCTGAAAATTATGAGAATATGATGTTATCTATAGGAAAGAGCTTCCTTATTTATGGGAAGGTGGATGAGTTGGAGGATATTTGTGCTGAAGTAGAAAGCTTGACTCCTGAGCTTTTATTTCAAGTTGCAAAGGAAATTTTTGCTGCAGATAAGCAATCGGTATTGGTGTATAAGTAAGTTGTGTAAGTATGGAAATAACGGTCGATTTGGAAGAATATATTGAAAAGCATTCAGAAAAGGAACCTGACATTTTAGCTCAATTGTCGCGTGATACTCACAGAAAAGTTTTACGTCCTAGAATGCTGTCTGGAAATATGCAAGGTCAGTTTTTGAAAATGCTATGCAAAATGATAAAGGCTGAAAGGGTATTGGAAATAGGAACATATACTGGATATTCTGCTATTTCAATGGTGATGGGAATGGAAAGGGGCGTGTTGGATACAATTGATATAAATGATGAAATAGAAGATTTTACTCGCGAATATATAGAACGTAGTGGATTTTGTGAGAGAATACATTTTCATATAGGAGATGCATGTGAGATTATTCCGACATTGGATGGTATGTTTGATTTGGTTTTTATTGATGCAGATAAACGACAGTATGTGGAATATTATCGGTTAGTGATTGATCGGGTGCGCTCGGGAGGTTTAATTGTTGCAGATGATGTCTTATGGGATGGTAAGGTTGTGGATAGCAAAAGTCAGGATGCTCAAACAAGAGGAATTTTGGAATTTAATGATTGGGTCCAAGAGGATTCTCGAGTTGAAAATATTATGTTTCCGGTTCGCCATGGTTTAATGCTTATTCGCAAAAAATAATGGAATACTACTCTGTGTATTGAATTCCTAGGGGATATGTTATACTTAAAAAATATTATATTTGCGGATAATTTCTTATTTAGATTGTTATGAGGCAATATTTAGATTTGTTGGAGAGAATTCTACGAGAAGGAGCCGAGAAAACAGATCGCACAGGAACAGGTACGATAAGTGTGTTTGGTCATCAGATGCGTTTTGATTTGCAAGCAGGCTTTCCTTTGTTGACGACAAAAAAACTGCATCTGAAATCGATTATCTATGAATTGTTATGGTTTCTGAAAGGTGATACAAATGTAAAATATCTGCAGGATAATGGAGTCCGAATTTGGAATGAGTGGGCTGACGAACATGGCGATTTAGGTCATATTTATGGTTATCAGTGGCGGTCATGGCCAAAACCGGATGGTTCGCATTTAGACCAAATCTCCCAGGTTATTCATGATATAAAAAATACTCCAGATTCTAGACGTTTAATTGTTAGTGCGTGGAATGCTGGTGATATAGAGAATATGGCACTTGCTCCTTGCCATGCATTGTTTCAATTTTATGTGGTGAACGGACGTTTATCTTGTCAGCTATACCAGAGGAGTGCAGATTCGTTCTTAGGTGTACCATTTAATATTGCTTCTTACGCATTGTTGACAATGATGATTGCACAAGTTTGTGGATTACAAGCAGGAGAATTTGTGCATACATTGGGTGATGCTCATATTTATTTGAATCATATTGAACAGGTAAAAACTCAGTTGGCTAGAGCGCCTAGGGAGTTGCCACAAATGATAATTAATCCTGAAGTGAAGGATATTTTTAATTTTCAGTATGAAGATTTTGAATTGGTAGGTTATAATCCACATCCTCATATCAAGGGTGAAATTTCTGTGTAGTAATAATTAAACGATTATTTTTATGATTTTAAGTATGATTGTTGCAGCCGCAGAGAACGGTGTAATAGGGCGCGATAATAGTCTTGTTTGGCATTTGTCTTCTGATTTGAAACATTTTAAGGCAATAACTTCTGGACATACCGTAATTATGGGGCGTCGGACATTTGAATCTATAGGTAGAGCTTTGCCTAAAAGACGGAATATAGTTGTTTCTAGGAATAATTTATATCAAGCAGAAGGATGTGAGGTGGCTACAAGTGTAGCGGAGGCATTATATATGGTGCAGGATGAGGATGAAGTATTTGTGATTGGTGGTGGTTCCATATATAGGGAGGTGTGGAATTTAGCAGACAAATTATATTTGACGGTGGTGCATACTCACGTTGAAGGAGATACCTTTATTCCAAAGATAGATTCTGCAATCTGGAAAGAGGTGAGTAAATTAGATTGTGCGGCTAGCGATAAAGATGATTTTGATTATTCATTTATTGATTATATTCGGGAAAAATAAGCACTCTTTTGTTTGAAGCTAAGTTTGGTAAAACGCAAAGTATTATTTACATTTGCAATGTAAGTGAGTCGTATAAATAAATAAGAAATTTCAGAATGCAAAGTATTCATATAATTACCCCTGTTAAGGATTCTATTGATTTGACATTGCAAACCATAGAAGCTGTTATGTCATCTGATTTGAAGGCTCCTTTTATTTATACTGTGTATAATGATTTCAGTACTGCTGAAAATACAGCAAGATTGAAAGAAGCCTCAGAAAAATGGGGATTCGAATTAGTGAATCTTTCTGATATAACCACACATCCTTCTCCAAACTATTTATTTGTGTTGCAAATAGCTCAGGAGCGGGCAATAGCAGCTGAAGCTGGTTTGTTGATTGTTGAATCAGATGTTTTGGTGAAAAAGGAAACTTTGCAGTCTTTATTTGATGGAGCATTAGAAAGAAGCGATTGTGGGATAGCAGCTGCTGTTACTGTTGATGAGCATGGAAATATTAATTATCCTTATTTATTTGCTCAGGGTAATGAAAATATGGTATATGCTGAAAAAAGACATTGCAGTTTTTGCTGCTCTTTATTGACGCTGAATTTTTTGCGTAAATTTGATTTCCATTTGTTAGACCCTGAAAAAAATTGGCATGATGTTACAATATCTCATCAGTCTTTGAAAGAGGGTTTTAAGAACTATTTGTTCACTACATTGCCTGTATTACACAGGCCTCATAGTAGTCGTCCTTGGAAACAACTTAAATATAAAAATCCTTTGAAGTATTATTGGTTGAAATATACTAAAGGATTGGATAAAATTTAAATAGAAAGTATACGTAGCTATATTTTCTATATGAAGTGGCAGAAAATAGTAATAAGCTTGTTTATGCTAAAAGATATTCGTATATGGATTTTTATTATTCTCTCTTTTTTACTGGGGAGTATAAATGTTCTTTATAATGTCACTTTTTATATAGTATTGTTGAGTGCTTTATGTGTAAATATTGCAATAGATCCTAAGAGTTTTTTTAAAGAAGTACGGAAAGAGTGGAAATATTTGATGCTTCCTATTGTTGTATGTATTTATTTAGTGGTGCATTATTTATTTTCTTTGTTGGGAAAGTCAGTTGGATATAAAATATCGTGGAGAACAACAGAACCATTGCTCTTGTATTTTTTTGTAATCACTCTTTATCTGTTATCTCTAAAAAAAATAATGACACCTAGTGCTTTATGGAAAGCTTTGAAGTCTTTTTGTTGGGGTGTTTTGGTATTGAATTTTACTAAATTTTTTTGTGTTACAGGACTTTCAGTATTTTCTGAACCGACTGAAGCTATAGCTTTTTTATATACAAGTCGATTTGGTTGTAATATGGATATGTTGGGTGGATATGTTTATTTAGAACCGCAAACAACCTATTTGGTTATTTCAGCTTTGATTTCTTATTTTGCTATTTTAAAATACGATAATGCTGTTTCTAAACGACAAGAATTATTAGGTAGTATCGTTATTTTTGTTTTCTCTTTGATTTTCTTATCATTTGCAGTTGCCAAAGGTGCCATCTTGTCTCTTTGTGTAGGTATGCTGATATTATCTGTTTTATATTGGTCAAAAAAAACGCTTCGCTTTAAACTGCTTTCTCTTTGTTTAGGGTTGTTGCTGTTTGTTGGTGGATATGTTTTATGTTCTGATGTCTATGTTGATCGTTACAGAGAAATGAAACAAGAAATTATAGGTGTGCAAGAGGGAAATTATGTTGGAGGTACTGTGGCATCAAGATTAGGTGCCTTGAAAGAGAGTTTCAGTCATTGGAGTGAATATAAGTATTGGGGGTTAGGGGTATATAAAAATGCAAGGGCTGATGAATGGTATGCAACATCTCCTTATTTGTCCATAGAAACTCATAATTCACATAATACTTTTGCTGAATATTGGTTGGATGCAGGAATTCTGGGCCTTGTATTTATTTTATGTTATTTTGTGTGTCCTATAATCAGAATGATACGGCATAGATGTTATTTATATTTGGCAATAGCAATTATATCATCCTTGTTTATATCGGGAAATATTTTTATACTTACCATGGAAGATTCAAGACCGATGTTTATATTTATGCTTGTTATATGCTATTTATTCCAAGATAATTTATTAAAGATACAAAAAAATGAGTACTATTAAACGTGTTGTAGAAGATATTCTAATAGTGCGATATCTTCTGCATGTGTAATTTTTAAGTTTTTAGTATCTCCTTGGATAATGCCAATAGCTTCTTCAGGTAAATAATTTTTTACAACACTGCAATCATCTGTTGTTTTAAAGTCTGGATTTTGGAGTGCCTTTTCATAGGCTCTTGCTAATGTTTTATTGTAAAAACCTTGAGGAGTTTGTACCATGTATAGAAAATCTCGCATAGGGATACGCTCAATAACCTCATGCGTAGAATTGGTTTCTATAATGGTGTCTGTAGCTGGAATTGCAACATTAACTGCATGATATTTTTGTAATGCTTCAATCACGTCTGAGATAATGCGGTGCGTAACAAGTGGACGGGCGGCATCATGTATTAATAGATTGCATGTTTCGTTTCTATAGAAATCTAGGGCAGAAAGGGTTGAGTGATAACGTTCTTTTCCCCCTATAATAAGATTTAATTTTTTATGGAGTTTTTCTTTTGGAAATAATTCTTGTGCATGTTCAAGCTCTTTTTCAGGAACAACAATAGTTATTTCGTCTATTGCTGGGTGAGTGTCGAATTTTTCGGTTGTATGCTCTAAAATAGTTTTTCCGGCAACTTGTAAAAATTGTTTGGGAATATCATTTCCGGTTCTTCTTCCTGAGCCTCCGGCAAGAATTATACTTACGTTTTTCATGCACACGTTATTATTATTTATTTATTAGAGTAAAGTTCAGTTTTCCACCCTTCATAATTTCTTCTATACTGACCCAGGAACGTTCTAGTTTGTTTCTGTTTAGCCATACTTCGTTAATATAAATATGGTTGTCTGATTCTTTGCTGGTCGTTATGACAAAGCGCTTGTCTGGTGCTGTGCGGATTACGATTTTTTCAAAAGAAGGAGTTCCTAATTGTAGTTGGCTATTGGTATCATCTGTATCATAAAATCCGATAGCTGAAAGAATATATTGACAATTGGTATCCAAAATATCTGTAAGGGTATCAGTATGTGCAGTTTTCTCAACAAAGCGGGCATCATATTGTGAGGATTTAAGAATATCTCGTACTCTTTTCTTTTGTGTCATAATGAAAACAAGAGGAACATCCTGCAACGATTGCCAGTTTGGATTCACCAAGTAGTGGGTGTGGTGTGTTGCGCTGTGAATTTCACCGTCAGGTCCTTTGTAGTTGCCGTTGGCATCTGAGGAGATGGCAGGTGTTTGTAAGGCATAGTACATTGAGGTGTAGAATGTCATTTGTTGTTCTTTACTACTACTTTTCACCTTGATTTTCTGCAGTTCTTTTTTCCAGGCTTGTTTGGCATCCCGTTCTACTTTGTCAAAGCTCCAGTGTGATATTTCTTTGGCAAGATTACTGTTGGCACCTTCAATGTTAGCGGCAGAAATACTTGTTTTGGCTAAAATTTTATTTGTTTTTTCACCAAAATCAATCCAAGCATAGCTGTTTTGTGCTTTGAAACGCTCTCCATTTTTTAATGGTACAAATGTTTCATTGCCGACCATAATTTCGCAATCTTGAGAGAATTCAATGACAAAATAGGTCTGTTCGGGATTTTCGGAATGAAGTGATTTGCTATATCCTTCTAGCATTCGGTTGTTTACTTTCCAGATGGTTGTCATCACTGAGTCACAAGTCTCAGGCGATGTGAAATCCAAAATTAAGGCATGGGTGTTTTTATTGGGATATTGGAAATACATGATAGCACAGCGTTCAGTTACAGCATTTTCTATTTTGATACCGTTATTGAATGTGATTCCATAATATCCCGGACGTGCTTGTTCTTTGTTATATGTCACATTATTTTGTTTGACATAGCATGCAGGCTTATCGCTTGTATCCGATTTTGTAACAACCGGTAGAAAGCGTATGTCTGGTGTATTTTGTGGGTGAAAACTGCTTGCATTGTAAAATGACAGGGCATTTATTGTATCTCTGGTCTTGTGTGGCGTTAATCTGACAGAGCCGAAGGGGCATGTGGCTTCCGGTGAGCATGAGATACCATGGAGTGAACCTATTAACGGGTTGACATATTCTGTAATTTTCAAGTCATTATCCTGAGAGTCGCATGAAAGCAGACTCCCAAGGATAATCAGATTAAGTATATGAATAATTTTTTTCATATTATTTGTCCAGTTCGTTCCATACCAATGCTGCAGCACCATAAATGGCAACATTTTTAGTAAGTTGCGAAGGAAGCAGTTTCACCTTGTTGCTGAACATTTTTAACATATTCATTTCCATATGTTCTTTGGTCGGTCCAAATAACAAGTCTCCTGCGTTTGTCAAACCACCCATCAGGAAAATTGCTTCAGGGCTGGTGATGGCTACGATATTGGCCAATGCTTCACCTAGCATTTTTGCGGTATATTTGAATGTATTGATGGCTATCATATCGCCTTTCAGTGCTGCTTCGCAAATCATTTTGGAAGTCATTTCATTAAACGGTATGTTGCGCAACTCACTTGGGTAGTTGTATTTTGCCATCATTTTGTAAGCGGTTCTTTTCACGCCGGTTGCTGACACATAGGTTTCCAAGCATCCATTGCGTCCGCATCCGCACTGACGTCCGTTGGGAGATACGATGATGTGGCCGAATTCTCCGGCAAAACCGTCATGTCCGTATATCAATTGGCCGTTGGAAACAAATCCGCTACCGACACCGGTACCCAATGTAATCATGATAAAATCTTTCATGCCTTTTGCTCCTCCGTATATCATTTCTCCTATTGTTGCAGCATTGGCATCATTTGTCAGGCAGACCGGAATATTGGGGTAAAATTCTTTCAGTAAATCACAGAACGGAATTACACCATTCCAACGTAAGTTGGAGGCATGCTCGATTGTTCCCTGCAGATAGTTACCGCATGGAGCTCCGACACCGATTCCCACTAATACTACTTTTTCTCGGATGGTATCGAGAACGTTTTCGATAGCCATGTGCAACTCTTTCAGATAGTCGTTAATGTCTTCATGCTTATTAGTGGCAATGTTCCCCTCTGCCAAATAATTTCCTTCTCTGTCAATAAAACCGAATGCGGTATTTGTTCCACCCATGTCGATTCCTAATGCAACTTCTGTTCTCATGTCTATTATTGTTATTATAATTTGGTATAATTCGTGACCATTTTGAGGTCATAAAGATATTGAAAAAAATAAGAGATCGGTAACCCGACCTCTTATTAATTACTAACTACTAACCTAAACATACAAACTTATGAAAAAAACGTG
>CAJJNP010000119.1 GCA_905193145.1 uncultured Odoribacter sp.
AGCATATCAATGCGGTGATGATTCAGAATGATGTGTTGGATACAGCGAAGATTGAAGGTCGTGCAGAGGGTCGTGCAGAGGGTCGTGCAGAAGGCAGAGCAGAAGGTAGAGCAGAAGGAGAACGGTTGAAGAATATTGAAAATGCCAAGAAATTCAAGCAATTGGGAGTTGCCGTTTCTATAATTGCACAGGCAACAGGGCTCTCTGAGAGTGAAATTAATGCTCTTTAGTAAAGTAAGAATGTTTTATGAGTTATGGGACAGGAAATTGAACGGAAGTTTTTGGTGTGTGGAGATTTTAAGAAGGGGGTGTATACCTCAGAGCGTATTTGTCAGGGATATTTGTCATCTGTGCCAGAGAGGACAGTGAGAATCAGAGTGCGAGGAGAGCGAGGATATATAACCATAAAAGGGGTTGGAGATAAAGGAGGGATGAGTCGGTTTGAGTGGGAAAAGGAAATTCCTGTTAGGGAAGCTAATGAATTGTTGAAATTATGTGAGCGGGGAGTGATTGAGAAGGTCCGTCATTTGGTAAAAGTAGGGAAACATGTGTTTGAAGTGGATGAATTTGCAGGAGAAAATGAGGGGTTGGTGATGGCAGAGGTAGAGTTGTCTGCTGAAGATGAGGATTTTTTACACCCATTATGGTTAGGAAAAGAAGTAACCGGCGATGTAAGATATTATAACTCCTATTTGTCGCAATACCCTTATTCTAAATGGGATCAACAATTTTAGTTGCTCTTATAGAAATTTTACCAACTGCCGCTGGCACCTCCGCCACCAAAGCTGCCGCCGCCGAAGCCGCCAAAGTTACCACTGCCGCTACTGAAGGAACCGAAGCTACTGCTTCCGCCTCCAAAGCCTCCAAAAAATATGGGCGGGAAGCCGCTTCCACTGTTGCTTCCATGGCTGCCAGTGGTGTAGCCGTGTCGGTGGCGTACAAATATAGGTACAAGGAATACGATTAGAAAGGGCAGTAAAATCCAGCCGGCACCAATACCGTTATTTGCATATTGCTCTGCAGTAAATTCACCGCCGGTGAGTCTCATGAGAATAGTGGTTGCACGGTCAATGCCTTTGTAGTAATTGCCTTGCTGAAATGCTGGGATGATTTCGTTGCGGATGATACGGGAGGCAATGGCATCTGGTATAACTCCTTCAAGACCATATCCTACAGCAATAGCAATCTGTCCTTTTTCACTTCTTGTTTTGGGTTTTAGGAGTATTAATATTCCATTGTCTTTCCCTTTTTGTCCGACACCCCATTTTTCTGCAAGTTGTTGGGCATAATCATTGGGTGCATATCCATGGAGGGAGGATACTGTGGCAATGGCTATTTGAGTGGAAGATGTGTCGTTGAAATGACGGAGTTTCTGTTCGAGTGTGTTTGCTTCACGGGAAGAGAACATTCCTGCTAAGTCGTTGACTATTCTGCGAGGGAGCAGGGGATCTGGAAATTCTTGCGCTTGTATAGTTATAGAAAATAACAATAACCATAAAGCTAGAAATATATTTTTGCTTTTCATGAACGTTTTATTTTTCTTGTCCAAATGAGAGGTCATCCGGTAGTTCGTTGATATCATCGGTTTGATACGGGAAGAAGTTTTTTAGTTGTAAACCTACAGAGTGTACGGCTTTGCACACTCCTCCGCATACATTCCCCTGTTTGAAATCACATACTAATTGATTTTTGATATCATCCCAATAATTGGCAGATACTTTGGCATTAATACCTGCATCTCCGAGTATGGCTAGTTTGCGGTCTTCTAATGCAATGTATATAAGCACTCCATTGCGGAGTGCTGTTTTGTGCATTTTCAGTTCGGCAAAAACTTGAGCAGCCCGGTCGAGCACTTCCTTACGGGTATGATTTTCAAAATGGATGCGAATCTCTCCGGAGGTGTTTTTTTCAGCTTCTCGAATCGCTGCAACCATAGCTTCTTTTTGTTCTTCAGTGAAGTATTTTGATGGTGACATAAAAATATACGCAGGATTAGAATTCTACTTTAGGAGCATTTTCTGCTTCGGCATTTGCTTCAAAATAAGGTTTGGGTGTGAAACCGAACATTCCTGCGAGCATATTTTGGGGAAATTGGCGGATACTGGTGTTGTAGGCGCGTGCTGTGTTATTGAATCTACGACGCTCGACAGCAATACGGTTTTCTGTTCCTTCTATTTGGGCTTGTAGGTCGCGGAAGTTTTCGTTGGCTTTCAAGTCTGGGTAGTTTTCAGATATCGCCATCAGTCTGGATAAGGCTGTGGACAATTCTCCTTGCACTGCATTTAATTTTTTCATGGTAGCTTCATCGAGATTGTCTAAATTGATTTGCATCTGAGTTGCTTTGGCTCGGGCTTCTACCACTCTATTGAGTGTGTTTTGTTCATGCTCGGCATAGCCTTTGACTGTGTTGACCAGATTAGGAATCAAATCCAGACGGCGCTGGTATTGGTTTTCTACATTTGACCATTGTGCAGATACGTTTCCCTGCATCGTTACCATCCCATTGTAGGTGTTTTTAAACCAAAAAAAGATGCTTAGAATAATAACGGCAATGACTATCAGAATGATGTAACTTTTTTTCATGTTCTAGAAATATTTAATTGTTTATTTGTTTTAGTATGTTAGTGATTATCCCCGTATCAATAATATCAGGTATGCAATATACATAGCAAAAAATATGCCACCTTCCCATCGGTTGATTTTGCGGCCTTGTCCTGTAAATATGAATATGAATAATAAGATAGAGGCAACGATATTCGTTACAAGGTCGAGCATGCTGCCGGCAGGAGCTTGTAACGGTGTAATGGTGGCAGAGGCACCTAAAATTAGAAAAGTATTGAATATGTTGGATCCAACAACATTACCAATGGCTATATCTGCATTATTTTTACGGGCTGCAATGATGGAGGTTGCCAACTCGGGGAGCGAGGTGCCGATGGATACGATGGTGAGACCTATGATTCGTTCCGATATTCCGAATGCTTGTGCAATAGAGATGGCATTGGTCACCAGTAATCGACCGCCCCCAATCAGACCGGCGAGACCTAAGAGAATAAGCAAGCAGGATTTGCCAATAGAATAATTTTTGATTTGTATATTTTCATCTTCTCCTCCAGAGGATGTTTTTGCTAATACAAAGGTGTATATCAAAAACATAATGAAAAATATCAGTAGACAAATTCCTTCGGTGCGGGTGATGAGTCCGTCTTTTTCTCCGTAGACAAAAAGCAGTATTAAAGCTGCGGCCAGAACTGCAAGTGGAATTTCGACCCAAGTAGTCATTTTTTTTACGCCTAGCGGAACGATGAGTGCTGTAATACCTAAAATGGCTAGAATGTTGAAGATGTTTGAGCCGACAACATTGCCGATAGCAAGTGCAGCACTCCCTTCTAATGAGGATACTAGATTGACAACTAGCTCTGGTGTTGAGGTGCCGAATGCAACAATAGTCAATCCGATAACCATGGGGGTGACTTTTAACCGGTGTGCTAAGGCAGAGCCGCCATCTACAAGAAAATTGGCTCCATAGATTAAGGCGATGAGTCCGCCTGATAGAAGAAGAATGTTTAGTAGCATAATGCTTGACTGGTCTTTTGAAAATTACTATTTAATCTAAGGCAAAGATAGGTAAATTTATTAATTCTGTTGGGTGTGTAAGCTTTTTAGGGCGAGAAATAAAAGTCACAGTAAGCTATATCGAAAAGAAGTCTTGATGGATGTGCTGAATCCTAAAGTGATTCGGTTGTTTATTGTTTAATAGGAATCAGTATCCTTTTCGTGTAGGATACTGATTCGATAGTGGTATTCTTATATTTCATTGGCGCGCTTCAACGCTTCGTGTATGTTGCTGCAAATGTTCTTTTCACCAATCATTGAGGCAAAACCGGATTTTTTCAATACAGCATGTACTTGTTCGTTGACACCGGATAAGATTACTTTGATTTTTTCCTTTTCGGATAAGTGATAAAGACCTTCCAGGTTGTGCAGACCTGTTGTATCAATAAACGGTACTTTGCGCATTCGAATGATACGGATTCGAGGTTTGTCGCCTAACGATTTCATACATTCGTCAAATTTAGTGGCAACTCCAAAGAAGAACGGGCCGTCAATTTCGTAAACTTCAACGCCTTCCGGAATGGAAAGTTTTTCTTCTTCGTGAGTGATTTCTCCTTCGTGGGAAAGATCGACAATATTTTTTGACACAGTGATTTTGGTTACTTCGCTAGCGCGTTTCATGAAAAGCACTAATGCTAATAATAACCCTACTTCAATGGCGATAGTCAAATCAAAGATTACAGTCAGCAAGAAGGTTGTGATCAATACTGCAACATCTGAATGTGAATTTCTTGTCAAAGCTTTGAATGTGCGCCATTCGCTCATATTATAGGACACGATGACTAATACGCCAGCCAAACATGCCATCGGGATGTGCTTGGTAAGCGGTCCGAGGAATAATAAAATCAACAACAATACAACGGCATGAATCAGACCGGCAACAGGAGTGCGTCCTCCGTTGTTGATGTTGGTCATTGTTCGAGCGATAGCACCTGTTGCCGGGATACCGCCAAAAAAAGGAACGATGAGGTTTGCAGCACCTTGTGCAATCAATTCTGTGTTGGAGTTGTGCTTGTGACCAGTAACACCATCTGCAACAGTAGCAGATAGCAATGATTCAATGGCTCCCAATACTGCAATGGTGAAAGCGGCCGGTAGAAGTCCATGGATGGTGGACATACTGAAATCAAGACCATTTGGTTGTGGCAGACTGGCATTGATTTCAAAACGGTCGCCGATAGTTTCAAGGCCTGTGATACCAAAATAGTGGCGCATAATATAGCTGACAATGGTCATGACAATGATGGCAACAAGAGATCCAGGTATTTTTTTAGAAAATTTTGGAGTGATGATAATTAGTAAGATACTACCGATACCGACAGCTAAAGCTAACCAGTTAACCGTGCCTATACATTGAAAATATGCTCCCCATTTAGAGATAAAGTCGGCAGGAACGCTTTCCATGGTCAGACCGAATAAATCTTTTATTTGTGTGGTAAAGATTGTTAGGGCTATACCACTGGTGAAGCCAACAACGATGGGATATGGGATGAAACGGATGATAGTACCTAATTTGAAAATACCCATCAGCAATAGGATAATACCTGCCATAACGGTCGCTATGGCGAGTCCTTCAATTCCAAATTCTTGGATAATGCCATAGACAATGACGATAAAAGCTCCTGTCGGTCCACCAATTTGGACACTACTTCCTCCAAGGAAAGAGATGATGAAGCCTGCAAGAATAGCGGTAATCAAGCCTTGTTCGGGGCTGACTCCTGAAGCAATACCGAATGCAATAGCAAGAGGGAGGGCTACAATGCCGACAATGATGCCAGCCATCAAGTCGGTAAGGAATTTTTCTTTGTTGTAGTTTTTTAATGTGCTGAATAGCACAGGATGAAAATCAAGTTGTTTCATGTCAAATAACTATTTTAATAACGGGGTGCAAAATTATAAAAAAATCTAATGAAATGTTTAGACTTGGATTTTTTACTACTTTTGCAGTACAAAATAATACAAAACAAGATATGAGCGGTTTTTTCGGTTGCGTTTCACGCAAAGAGTGTGTCGCTGATGTTTTCTACGGCACAGACTATCATTCCCATCTTGGGACAAAGAAAGCGGGTATGGCATTCTTTAACGGTGAAGATTTTGTTCGTTCGATACATAGTATTGAAAGTGCTTATTTCCGGAATAAGTTTGAACCTGAGTTAGGACGTTTTGCCGGTTCTTACCATGGAATAGGTGTGATAAGCGATATGGAATCGCAGCCGATTACAGTTACTTCTCATTTAGGGCGTTTTTCATTGGTAACAGTGGGACGTGTTGATAATATCCAAGAGATTTCTGCACAATTACTCAAAGAAAGGATACATTTTGCAGAGATGTCTTCTTCTACGATAAATCCTTCGGAGGTTGTGAGTATTCTAATTAACAAGGGGGATACATTTAAAGAAGGAATAGAGAATGTTTTTCGAACAGTGAAAGGTTCTTGTTCCTTTTTGATTTTGACAGATAATTGTATATATGCGGCTCGTGATAGATTCGGTCGTACACCGGTGATTATCGGAAAGAATGAATATGGTTATGTTGTAGCAAGTGAAAGTTCTTCGTTCACTAATCTAGGGTATTCTATTGTGCGTGATTTAGGACCGGGTGAAGCTGTGCGTGTTTCTAAGGATGGTATAACTCCGATTATTGCTCCGGGATGTCGGAAACAGATTTGTTCTTTCTTGTGGGTTTATTATGGTTATCCGTCGGCTTATTATGAAGGAATTAATGTAGAAGATGCTCGCTACCGTTGTGGAGCAGCCATGGCTAAACGTGATGCACTGATGCCTGATTTTGCAGCTGGTATTCCGGATTCAGGAGTGGGACATGCTATTGGATATTCCAATGAGAAAGGAATACCTTACAAGCGTCCATTTGTAAAATATACTCCGACATGGCCTCGTAGTTTTATGCCTCAAAATCAATCGATGCGTGATTTGGTTGCAAAAATGAAACTATTGCCGAATGAAGCTTTTACCCGTGATTCGAAGATTGTTTTCTTGGATGATTCCATTGTACGTGGAACTCAGTTGAAGGATAATGTAGTGAAATTGCGGGAGTGTGGAGTGAAAGAGGTTCATATTCGCATTGCTTGTCCTCCATTGATTTTCCCTTGTCGCTTTTTGAATTTTTCAACATCGCGTTCTACGTTTGATTTATTTGCTCGTCGTGTGATTCGCGATCTGGAAGGAACTTCTGATTTGACTGATGAGATATTGCAACCATATACTGACCCTGATTCAGAAAAATATAAAGAGATGGTTAAGGTGATGTGTCAGCATCTTCAATTGGATTCATTACAGTTCCAGCGCCTGGATGATTTAATTGAAGCCATTGGTTTACCAAAGGAGCAGTTATGTACCCATTGTTGGGACAATACCAGTTATATGGAATAAATATTTTAAGATAGTACATAAAAAGAGGGCCTTAAAGCCCTCTTTTTTATGTGTGTAGAATTCTGCTTTCTTTGTTTATAATCAGTATTTATTATCAGCCTCTTCCAGTTCCTTTGTATCCATCGGTTTATTTGTCATGGAACGCCATGCATACCAGATATAGGCAATTACAAATGGAATGACCAAAGATACCCAGCTCATGGCTTTTAGCGTGTATAGTGAGGAGGATGCGTTATAAATGGTCAAAGATGAATTTAAGTCTGTTGATGATGGATAAAATGCCGTATTATTGAAACCTGCGATAATTAACAATCCAAAGACTGCAAGGATTGTTCCTGCTCCCGTATACCAGACTCCTTTGCGCCAAGTTTGAATGAAAATGGTGCGAATGATACCGAAGAGTACCCCGGTAACTCCTACCAAGAATATGAATGCATTTGCAGGCATTTCTATTAAGTTGTAGAAATATTTATATTTTACCAATTCGATCTGTCCATCTGCTCCAATGGCATAACCTTCTCTGGTAAAAAGACAACCAAGGAATAGTAAGAAAAATATTACAAATGGAACTGCATTGTATAGCACTTGTGCCCGGCTTCTTTTGCGAATATCTTCATGGTTAATGGTTAAAATGAAGTAGAGAGCCGCTTGTGTACGTGCTAAGAAGAATACTGCAAAAGCAAGTAAATAGTTGGTAAATACGAATAATGCATCTAACCCTCGCCAAGAAGTCATCCATTCTACTCGGTTCATTTCTCCTAAGCGGAATGGAGAACCGGTATAGAAAGTAGCTACTGCTGCCCCTAACAATAGCGGTGCTGCAAAGCCGTTTATCATTAGAAAAACTTCATATGTTTTAGTTCCTAAGAAGTTGTTTTTCTTGCTTCGATATTCAAATGACACTGCTTGAAGTACAAAGCAGAAGAGGATTAGCATCCAAACTACATAAGCTCCTCCAAAGCTTGTCGAGTAGAATAATGGGAAACTGGCAAAAAAGGCCCCTCCGAATACAACTAGTGTTGTGAAGGTGAATTCCCATTTATGACCGAGAGAATTTACGATTAAATCCCGTTCATTTTTGGTTTTACCGAGTGTGTACAGCAGACTCTGACCTCCTTGTACAAATAGTAGAAATACAAGTAAGCCACCTAATATGCATAGAAGAATCCACCAATAATGTTGTAGTATATTTAAATCCATGATATTAAAATTTAATGTTGGTTTTGTCTATTGTTCGTTATCAATAGTCTTGGGTCCTTTTTTTATTTGTGAAAACATGATACCGATTTCTGCAATCAGCAGTAATGTGAATAATACGGCAAACATCCAGAAGGTGGTAACAACCCAACCTGATGCGATACGAGTGATGGCCACACTGGTTGGCATTAGATTTTGTACGACCCAAGGTTGGCGTCCAACTTCAGCAACAATCCATCCACATTGCGAAGCAATATAAGCGCAAGGAACACAGAGTATTGCTAAATAAGGTATGAGCTTGAATTTGCCAAATTCCCGTTTCTTGGCGAACCACCAGGATACAATAAATAGCAATAGGAACAACATTCCTAATCCAACCATGATGCGGAAACTATAGAATACTAATGATATGGGAGGAATGACTTCGTCTGGAGAGGTCAGATAGCCGTAGCCGAAATCTTGATAGTTTGCTTTTAATGTTGCCAGAGATTCATTAGCTAATGCCTCGTTTTTGTTTTCGACGGCCTGTTTGTAAGTGCGCAATGCTTCAATGGCAGTCCGACCATTGGCCATGCGTTGCTCTACAGATGGGTATGTTTTTCCTTCGTGGGAGGTATATCCGTTTAGTATGTCTTCTACTCCTGGTACAAAAGCATTAAAATCATGGTAGCCTAAGAAAGATAACATATTGGGAACGGAAAGATTGTATTTTACTGTACGCATTTTGTCGGATGCCAGTGCAGGGTCTTCGCTCGGAATACCGATGATGGTAAAGTCTGCTCCGTGTCCGCCTTTGTTCAATCCTTCCATGGCAGCTAATTTCATGGGTTGGGTACGGGTGACATCTTGTGCACTGGTATCTCCGGTAAACATGGTTACTAATATACTGAAAAAGCCAAAGACCGATGCTAATAATATGCTTTTGCGGGCAAACTCCATGTGTCTTTTTTTCAAAATAAACCATGCGCTTACTCCTATCACGAAACAGGATGAAAGAGTATAGGCTGAGGTGACTGTGTGGAAAAATTTACTCATTGCAGTTGGTGAGCCGAGCACAGCCCAAAAGTCGACCATTTCGTTGCGAGCTGTTAGAGGATTGAATTCCATTCCGACAGGATTTTGCATCCAAGCATTGGCTACCAGAATCCATAGTGCAGAAATATTGGAACCGATAAAGACCATCCAAGTGGAGGTAAGATGGAAGCGTTTGCTTACTTTGTTCCATCCGAAAAACATGACGGCAAAGAAGGTGGCTTCTAAAAAGAAAGCAAATAACCCTTCTATGGCAAGGGGTGCTCCAAATATGTCACCAACAAACCAAGAGTAGTTTGACCAATTGGAACCGAATTGAAATTCTAATATTAAGCCGGTTGCAATACCGATGGCGAAATTGATGGCGAAAAGTTTCATCCAGAATTTTTCTGCATGCAGCCATTCGATTTTGCCCGTTTTGACCCACATGGTTTCCATGAGTGCCAATAAAAATGAAAGCCCCAATGTCAGAGGGACAAACATGTAGTGATAAATAGCAGTCATGGCAAATTGCCATCTGGACCATTCCACTAAAGAAGTTGTAGTAAATTCTGTCATCATATTTAAGGTTTTGAGATTAATTCATTTAATACATGGTTACTTTTATCTTTATCTGTCGTATATTGGCTATTTAGGTAATTAGGCATAAGTAGCATTTTAAAAACGACAAACATGATGAATAACTTGGCTGCAACGATGGCAAGTACTATTTTTGCCCAGCGGGGCAAATGGCTGAAGCCGTCATAATATAGGGACCATATACGTTTGAACATAGTCTTTAGGGGTCTTAGATTAAAAATAGACGTAATAAAGATACGATTATTTTTATGAAATCGGACGAAATTAATTATTTTTGGAGGGTGAAGATATACAAAAATGAATACAATTACGAAATATATTCTCGGTTTTATTGCTTTGTCAATTACATTTTTCTTTTCATGGTATTTTTTTACTGTGATTGTATATGTGTTAGTCGCGGCTGTGATTTCTTTTATTGGGAAACCAATCATTGATTTATTGAGTAAGATTAAAGTTCGAGAATATAGACTTTCTGATACTGTGAAAGCTGCTATTACTGTCGTTTTTTTATGGTTTGTATTTATTCTTTTTTTTAGTACGATTATTCCGTTGGTTGTGCATGAATTTCAGTCTTTGGAGAATGTCAGTGTGAATAATATTGTTGCACAGTTGCAAGAACCTGTGGAGAAAGCCGGACATTTTTTGAAATACTATGGAATTATGGAAGAGAGTGAGGATGTCAATGCGTATATTTC
>CAJJNP010000120.1 GCA_905193145.1 uncultured Odoribacter sp.
ACAGTTGAGTTACATACTCTTGTAAAGACTTTTGAACAGAATCCATCGGATGTAAAAGCAACTATTCAATTATTGAAAGAGTTAAACAAACAAGGAAAGTCGGGACAGGAAGTGATAGACCGTTATTTTCAGACACAAAAAGAGGCTGATTATTATAAAGATTATAATTGGGCTATTGTCCGGGATTATGTGACTGATGTTAACGCTCCTCAGTTGCAGTATGTATTTAAAAACTGCGATAAGTTTGTAGAACTTTTTTCAAAAGATGATGTTTTCCAGAAATTGGATAATGTGTTGGTAAATCATTTGGAGCAATTATATAAAAAGAATAAGAATGATTATGAGGCTTCTTTAAAAAAAATCGAAGAAGGTGGATATGAGCATTATGATGTAGTGAGAGATTATTTTTATATCCGTCAGTTGCGAGCAGATAAAAATGCAGAAGATTATTTTTATAAGGCGCGTAAATTGTTTCGTTATTTCCCTGAAAATCGTCAAATGATTAAAGAAATTACTGCTGGTGCATTAGAAATTATGACTGATGTGTCCCGTTTGAAAGTTATACAATTGTGGGCAGGAAAAACAGTAGAGTCACAGTCTGATTTTGATGCGATTTGTAATTATGTGAAGATTTCTCAAAAATGTGGCTTTTACGATGTTGCTAAACGTTATGCTTCTGTTGCGAACAAATTGGCGGCAAAGTCAGGTAGTGATACCATGAAAGAATTGGCAAGTGAATTGATGAAAATGATAAACTAATCCTTTTTTAATAAATTTAGACGAGAAGCTGTCCTCGAAAAAGGACAGCTTTTTTATTGTCGATAATTTAATGTTCTCTATATTTGTGGATAAATGTTGCAGAATAGTTGAATCGTAGCTGTTATCGAAAAAATATTTTATGGCTTCAACAATTCTGCATAATAGGGTGCTGGGTACACATAATGTTGAATTGATGAGCCATATTGTTTCAGAATTGATAAAAGCGAGAATGTCTAATCAGTGGATATTACGCAATATCGGAATGGATAAAGATTTTAGTTTGTCGAATGAAGAGTGATATTTAAAAATATTATTTTTGTATTAAACTTTTTGAGAGTGCCAGATAACGATATTATACATAAATTCATTATCGGGGATATGAAAGCTTTCGAACAGATTTTTCGGAAGTATGCTCGTAGTATGCAATTGACAGCATTGAGTATATATAGAGATACTGATGTTGCGGAAGATGCTGTACAAGAAACTTTTGTATATCTTTGGAATCATCGGGGAAAGATAAAATCTGGGGAATCTTTGGAAGGATATTTACATGCTAGTGTTAAGCATTACGTCTTGAATTATTTACGCCATTTGCATGTATGTCAGGAAAAAGAAGAGGAAATTATTAGAGAGCAAGAGTGGTTAGGGCGGCAAAGTGGAGAAGAGGATGAAGATATAGAAGATAAGATTAAAGCGGTGCGGTCAGCGATAGATTTATTACCGGAATCTTGTCGCAAGATATTTGTGATGACAGTGATAGAAGGAATGAGCTATACAGATACAGCAGATGAATTAGGAATTTCAGTAAATACAGTTAAGTCACAAGTAAAAATTGCCTATAAAAAAATAAAGAATATAATACATGAATATTCTGATAATGAGTATTGTATAGTATTGTTTTTACTTTTCTTGAAAAAAATATTGTAGATTTTTCACCCTTTTGAAATGTTCGAGTGCATTATATTTGAATAAAGATATATAATGATGAACGAAAATTCAAATCATAATAAAGAGAAGTTATTTCATAAGGTATGGAAAGCATTGTATGAAGGTAGTGACATGCAAGATCCTTCTGTAAGGGAGGTGATTGATAGGATGCACCAGATTATTCAGATACCTTCGCTCGATGAAGAAAAATCATTTAGAAAATTGAGTAGTAGTTTGCAGATAGTAAATAATCATCGTAAGTTTTTATTGAAGAGTTGGATAAAATATGTTGCGGCTGTTTTATTGCCTTTAGGCTGTGTTATTTGTAGTTATTGGTTTTGGAATCAAGATATAAAAAACAGTCAGCATCATGCAGCTTATGTCCGTCCAAAGTCTGCTGTTATTTTGACATTGGCCTCAGGAGAGGAAATTCAATTGGATAGAAATTATTCAGGAAATTTTCGTTCAACTGATGTGGTTAATATATCTCAAGATAGTGTAGAGGGTCTTTTTTATGAAGCACGAAATAATCAAAATGTTGAAATCAAATATAATATATTGTCTGTCCCGATTGCTGCTGAATACCGTTTGAAATTGTCAGATGGAACTGTTGTATATATGAATGCAGATAGTCGTTTGAAATATCCGGAAATCTTTGTAGGAGGAGATCGAACTGTTTATTTGGAAGGAGAAGCTTATTTTGAGGTGGCAAAAGATTCGAAAAGACCTTTTAAAGTGGTGGTAAAAAATGTTTCAGTCAATGTTTTGGGAACTCATTTTAACGTAAATGCTTATCCTGAGAACAAGCATGTTGTGACGACCTTGGCTGAAGGCAAGGTGAGGGTGGACAATGGTGTTGTACAGAAGATACTGAAGCCAGGGAACCAGGCAATAGCATCGGATTCGAATATGGAAGTGAAAGATGTGGATGTGCGGGAGTATACCAGTTGGAAAAACGGTTTGTTTATGTTTCATGGAATGACTTTGGAAAATGTGATGATGCAAGTGTACAGATGGTATGGTATTAAACCGGTATTCGTTCATGAAGAGTTGAGAACTGTGACATTTACAGGCATTATCAATAAGAATGTTTCAGTGGAAAAATTATTTGAGGTGATTGAAAAAGTGGTTGATGTATGTTTTGTACTGGGGGATAATAATGAAGTAAGTATTTATAAAAAATAAACACACCGACAATTGTTGGTAGCGATTGTCGGTGTAGATGATAATGTGTTTTATTCGGGATTGTTGGTAGCAACCCGGACAAGTTTAACTTCAAACATCAAATTTATGAAAAAAAAGCAATCAGAGGTTGCTGCGAAGTATTATTTATTACAAAAATTACTGCGTGGTATGAAAGTCACCGTTTTTCTTCTTTTGGCTTTCTTTTTACAAGTAAATGCCAAAAGTTATTCTCAACAGGCTAGAGTCTCGTTGAATTGTGAAAATGTAGAGTTATTAAAAGTGATGAAGTCGCTGGAGAAACAGACCAGTCTTTATTTCTTTTTTAATGACAAAATGCTTGATACGGAGCAGAAGGTTTCGATTTCCGTGGAAAACGAAAACTTAGAAAACGTATTGCAAAAGTTGTTTGCAGCAGACTATGAATGGGAAGTTGTGGATAATATGATTGTTCTGAAACGGAGAGAAGTAGAGCAACAGCAACAACAAACGAAGAAAATGATTAAAGTTTCAGGAATTGTAAAAGATGATAAGGGGGGTGTTTTGCCGGGAGTAACTGTATTGATAAAGGGAACAACTTTAGGTACGGCTACAGATATTGACGGAAAATATCTGTTTTCCGTACCGGAAGGGGCACAGACTCTTCTTTTTACAATGGTCGGAATGGAAAGCAGGGAGTTTGTAATTTCTGGTAATAAGGATATAGAGGTGAATATCATATTAAAATATGATGTGAAGGAAATGGATGAAGTGGTGGTAACCGGTATTTTTAAGAAGGCTCGGGAAAGTTACACGGGTTCTGTTTCTACGATCAGTTCTGATGATTTGAAAGTGTTTAAAGGGCAGAATCTGTTGCAGACATTGAAAAATGCAGATGCTTCATTGAATTTTGCTGTAAATAATGTAGCTGGAAGTAATCCGAATGCTTTGCCTCAAATCAATATCCGCGGAAATTCTTCTTTGCCGATGAGTGTACAGGAATTTAATGAATCTGCTTCTACTTCAGTGAATACACCTCTTATCATCATGGATGGTTTTGAAATCTCATTGGAAAAATTGATGGACTATAATGATGAAGAGATTGAATCTATCAATATATTGAAAGATGCGGCGGCAACAGCAATCTATGGTTCTCGTGGTTCAAACGGTGTGATTGTCATTGTAACCAAGCAGCCAGAAGCTGGTAAATTGCGCCTGAATGCAGAGGTTGGGATTGATATGGAGGTACCTGATTTGACATCATATGATTTGTTGAATGCAGAAGAAAAATTGGCTCTTGAAAAAGAGTTGGGGTTGTATGATTTCTCAGCTCATCCTGAAACAGATCTGTTATATAATCAAGTATATAATGAGCGTTTACGTAAAGTGTTGGAAGGACAAACAACAGACTGGATAAACAAGCCAATTCGCACAGGCGTGGGTTCACATTATAATATGCGTCTGGAAGGCGGTAGTGACCAATTCCGTTGGAGCGCAACCGTCAATTATAAAAATATAGCCGGAGCAATGAAAAATTCATACCGTCGTACATTTAACGGCTCTATCACATTGATGTATCAGATAAAGAACTTGATATTCAAGAATTATACATCTTATGGAACCAGTCGGGGACGTGAAAGTAATTACGGCTCATTTAGTGACTATGTCAAGCAACAACCTTGGCAGTCTCCCTATGATGAAAACGGTAATATACTAGATAAGTTTGAAAATTTTTATGGACCGGAAAGAGGGAATGGGGAACAGAATCCTTTGTATGATGCAATGTTGAATACGTTCAATAAAAATGGTTATGAAGAGCTGAGTAATAATTTCTCAATAGAATGGAATATTGTTGAAGGATTGACCTTGAGAGGACAGTTCGGTATTACGAGACAGACTAATCACAGCGATTATTTTCTTCCGAAAGAACATTCTTATTTTACAGCAGGAGACAATGCTTCCATTTATGAAACTGATGAAGGTTTTTTCAGAAAAGGGAGGTATGAATATGGAACTGGAAAATCAGACAATTACAGTGGTAACATAACTTTGTCATATAGCAAACTTTTTAATGATAAACATCAAGTGTATGTCGGTTTGGATTATTCAATTGCAGGTGATAAAATGTCCAATTATTCGTTTGTTTTAGAAGGATTCTCTAATGAAGACATGAATTATCTTGGAAATGCTCGTGGATATGAAAAGGACGGAATGCCACTTGGAATTAAGGATGTTTCCAGAAGAATCGGTTTTACGGGCAATGTGAACTATACTTATGACGGACGTTATTATGTGGATGCTTCTGCTCGTGTAGATGGTAGTTCTACTTTTGGTAGTGACAAGAAATATGCTCCATTTTGGAGTGTCGGCTTGGGATGGAATATACATAGCGAACAATTTTTGAAAGGAAACAGCATATTGAATACATTAAGATTGAAAACTTCCTATGGACAGACCGGTTCGCAACAAGGGTCAAGTTCTGGGGCCTCGACAGTTTATGCTTACCAAAACAATAATAAGTATATGAACTGGACAGGTTCTGTGCTGACAGCATGGGGTAATCCCAAACTGACCTGGCAGACGACTGATGAATTCAATGTAGGTACAGAATTTGCATTGTGGAACGGACGTATAAAGGCTGAATTTGATTTCTATACGAAAAAGACTTCTAATTTGCTTTCCAATATGGATTTACCTCGTTCTATGGGTTTGCCTTATTATGTAGCTAATGTCGGTGAAGTGAAAAATAGGGGTTGGGAAGTTTCTTTGAGTACTTATGTTGTGCGTAATGTAGATAAAGAGTTGAACGTTATGATTAACGGTCAGTTGGTTTATGATAAGAATTGGATTTCAAAACTTTCAGATGCAGTGAAACAACAGAATGAGGCCTATTTGCAACAGGATGTAGAAGTATCTAATCTCTTTTACGAAGGAAATCCTCAAAATGGTATATATGCAGTTCGTTCGCAGGGGATCGATCCAAGTACAGGAAAAGAAATTTATTTAACACGAGAAGGAGAAATTACGGATACCTGGAAAGCTGGGGGTAAGGTTTATTTGGGCTCCAAAGATCCCCGTTATCGTGGAAATTTAAATGCCATGGTAATGTGGAAAGGATTTACATTCAATGTCGGCTTCTATTATTATTGGGGAGGAAAAATATATAACCAGACTTTGATTGACCGTGTGGAAGTGACTAAAAGTTCGTTGACAACTTCAAATGTAGACCGTCGAGTATATGAAGACCGCTGGAAGAAGCCGGGGGATGTAGCTTTTTACAAGGGCTTCAGTGATGAAGCAACCCGTGCAACTTCCCGATTTGTTATGCCGGATAATGTTTTAGAATTATCCACAGTCAGTCTGCAATATCGTTGGGACAGCAATTGGGTTAAAAAATATATGAAGGCTCAGTCGGTAACTTTCAGTTTGAATGTGAACGATTTGTTCCACTGGTCATCGACCAAACTGGAAAGAGGAACGGATTACCCGTTTGCACGTAATGTTCAGGCAAGTGTCAGATTTTTGTTCTAATGTATAAATCAAAGATATTATGAAACAGATATTGTTAATGATAATAATTGCTTTTTGTGTTTCGGCTTGCAACGATTGGTTGGATGTGCGTCCGGATACAGAGCAGAAAGAAGAAGATCAGTTTTCTACTACCGGAGGTTTTTATGATGCTCTGATAGGTTGTTATATGTCAATGGCTGATGCAGATGCCTATGGAGAACGCCTCACTATATCCAATGTTGAATCATTGACCGGAATTTGGTATATGCCGGAAGAGGCTTCGAGTGTTTCTTCTTCCCGTCTGGGTGATTTCGAATTGTCAAGACGCAATTATAACGGAGACAATGCCAAAGAAGCTATTTCTGCCATGTATTCTGCATTGTTTAATGTGATTGTACAGGCAAATATGATAATTAAATATGCCGATGAAAATGCCGATGTATTTATCGATAAGACGGCTCTTTCTACTGTCAAAGGAGAAGCTTATGCCATCCGTGCTTATTGTCAGTTTGATATTTTGCGTCTGTTCGGACAGATGCCTGTAAATCCACAAAAACAGGTGGCACTGCCTTATTCTTTCACGACTTCTATTTATGAGATGCCGGCTTATTATGATTTTGATAACTATGTAAAACTGTTGAAAGAGGACTTGAAACAGGCTGAAGATTATTTGAAAGAAAATGATCCGATTTTCAAATATACTTTTGATGAACTGAATAAGGATGCTGATGTTTCGGATGACCGAATGTTGTTCAGACAGTCTCGTTTGAATTATTGGGCAGTGAAGGCTTTACAGGCTCGAGTTCATCTATATCTGAATGAGCGGAGTGACGCTGCACGGATTGCCGGAGAAATTATGAATGCGAAGGGTGTGGATGGTGGTTCTTTGATTGGATTAAGCGGTAGGGATAATTTTGCCAAAGGATATAAATTATGTCCGGATGAATGTTTGTTCTATTTGAGTAAATATGATATAATGAGCGCAACAGAAAGTTTCCTTTTAGGCAAGGTGGAAAATGCACGCTATGGAAGTAATTGTTTAGTGCTTGAGCGGACAAAATATGATTTTCTATATGCCGGAGTAGATCAAGCTTCCAACCGTTATCAGAATTGTTGGAACCGGAATGTTGCATCTAATACACAGGCTGGTGCTTATGTTGCTACAGCCAAATATTGGTGGAAGGAAGGCGTTGAAAATCAAACTCGTTACTTTCAATTGGTCCCGATGTTGAGAATGTCTGAAATTTATTTGATTGCCATGGAATCTTCCGATAATTTGCCTGATATCAACAAATGGTATAAAGAGTATTCATTGGAACAGGGAATCGGTAGTTCTCAGGATTTTGCATCTCTTGAGGAAGCAAAAAAATGGATAAAAGCGGAATATTGCCGTGAATTTTTTGTAGAGGGACAAGCGTTTTATACATACAAGCGTTTAAGTGAACCGAAAATGCTAGGCAGTGATAAAATGGTGGGTGAGACTGAGTACATATTACCCTTACCTGCAACGGAATTTAATCCCAACAACCTTTAAATGATGATTTAATATGAAAAGAATGAAATATTTCCTAGTTGCAGTGACTGTAGCATTGACATTCTCTGCATGTGAAAAAGATTTGGAGCCTTATCAGGAGCCGACTTGCCGTTTGAATTTCCTGTACGGAGATTGGAATGGGGGGTATAACACAACAGATAATATTGTAGCACAGCATGGAGAGGATTATAACCTGACAAATTATTCTTTTTATTATGAAGAGATGGTACCGCGGGATACACTTTGGTTTAGGGTTGGTACAATGGGTTTTCTTTCTGATCGACCGAGAATATTGGCTTTACGTCAGATTATTGTGAATGATACATTGGATAATGCTGAAGCCGGAGTGGATTATGTGGCATTTGATTCTCCTGAGTATAAATCTTTTTATCAAGTACCAGCTAATATTGATACTTTGTCAATACCGGTTATTCTTTTAAACAGTGAGGCATTGGAAAACAAGACTGTTACGCTTTGTTTTGGATTTGCAGACAATGGAGTGTTTGAGCCCGGTTATGAGGAGTTTGCTATCCGTATCATCCATTTTACGGCTAAAGCCGACCAACCGTCAGGTTGGATGGATGGATTATTAGGTACATGGGGGCCGGTGAAACACCAGCTTATAATTGAATGGACCGGAGAAAAATGGGACAACGAGTATATCAAGAAAAAATATGAGGAGGATTATCCTTATTTGGAATATATGAACCAGTGGCTCCATTATAAATTGGAAGAAGAAAATACCAAACGTTTAGCCGACCCGAATATCGGGGATGTCTATCGGGAGGTGGATGGAACGGAGATAGAAATACCTCTTTACAGATAAATCATTAAAATTGCATGGATATGAAAAACAGATATTTATTTATATGTCTTCTGACTATTTTGGGGCTGATAGGATGTTTTGAAGATGACAGCACGTTGGGAACCAAGAGCGTCCCTGACATTACAATTGCAGAGTTAGCCGATACAGCCATTGTTTCATATAGTGGTAATATACTGAATGTGAATCCGGAAGTTGAAACACTTTATCCCGAAAGCGAACTTTCGTATGCTTGGTATTATTATCCTGAAGAAGGTATTGTAACAGCCAGTGAGAATAAATGGAAGGATGGTTACCATAATTATAAAATCGGCGAAGGACGTGAGTTATCCTATGAGGTTAATCTTCCTTCCGGGAGTTATGCAATCATATTTGAGGTGACTTCCAAGACAAACAATTATGTTGCCACTCAAAAATTCAGATTGAAGGTGACAACCGAATTTTCATCCTGTTTTTATGTGTTAAAAGAAATAGCTGAAGGCAATTCAGATTTGGATTTAGTGAAAGGAGAGGAGATAAATCCAAATATAATATCCAATATGTATGGAGAGGCTATTCTTGGAAAACCGTTGAATCTGAGTTATATCTATAATCAGGGATATATTGATGAAGCAGCTGGCGGAAGTGCCGGTGCCAAGGCAATGTATGTTTTTACAGACAAAGATACCCGTGCTTACAATACGGAGGATATGGCTGAAATCATTACTCGGAATACATTGAGCTATTCTCCTCTTCCTCAGGGAGAGACTCCCTGTACGGTATTCTGTGCCTTTGTGCTGATGATGTTGACGGATGACGGATTTTATTATACCCAGCCTTATGATGCAGATATGGGTTATACGAGTGCCAGCCGTTACGGTATGTCAACCGGTGTGGGCGGAAGTCCTTGGGTGATGTTTGCCAGTGGAACTAAATCGTGGATTTATTGGAGTCAGGCGGAGCATCATGTATATCTGACGGATTTTAACGGATCTACACCTTCTCCGATAGAATATGAGATGCCGGCTGGAGTAGATGAAACTTCACTGACTTGTATTGCAGGAGGACAAAACTGGATTGGCGGAACAGAAACCAGTTGGTTTCTCACGGAAAATCCATCCGGAATTCGTTATCTTTATTTGCTGAATGCATCCGGAAAAGTTGATGAAATCCGCAAAGTAGCAGCCAATAGTCATCTTGCCAAGGCTGAGATCGTGGCTGCCAATGGGTTGTCGGCTCCGGCACTTTATGTGGTGGACAATAATGAGTTGTATCTTTATTACTTTGAAAGCGGTTCGGAGTCTCGGGTACAATTACCGGGAGTTGGTAGCGATGAGAAGATTACTTATGTATCCAATCAATATCTGAATGCATATTCTGCAATGAAGGGTGATGCATTTGATTTTGATGCTTTGTTGGTAGCAACACAAAAAGAGGGTAATTACCGCTTATATTGTTTTGAGGATTTTGTTGGCGGTATCCCTCAAAAAGCCGTTTCTCCAGCAGTGGGTGAGGGCTCTGTCAAGAGCGTGCGTTATGCGGCTCCGTTGTCATTCAGCATATTTGATTATATTTTTACTATGTCGGGACCTATATTCCCATTATGTGACTAATTGATTAATAAATGAGTGTTTCCCCGGATTCGCCATACAAGTGAGTCCGGGATTTTTTTTAAAATGTTAATTGAAAAGTGGTTCCTTTTTCAGAAGAACTCTCTACTGATATATTGGAAAATATAAAGCCTATTGACCCAGAATTATAAAAGTCGTCTGACCCACCTT
>CAJJNP010000121.1 GCA_905193145.1 uncultured Odoribacter sp.
GTGTACAATCAGGCTATGTTTTAATTGCTCGAGCGTTATTTCAAGCGGCTCGTTTTTTTCTTTCATAATAAGACACTCGTATTTCCTACAAAGATAGGATAGAAGAGGGAAAAAATGTGATTTGTACGGGAATAATTTAATATCGGAAGAGTTTTCTTCTTTCTTGTTTTATAAAATCAAGGAAAATCGAACCAATGGAACATCATTACAAACAATTGGAACCTGGTTGTATATTCTATTTCCCTATCTTTGCCGCAAAGAAATTAATAGAGAAAAAGAGTATGAAACGAATGATTCTTTTATTGTCTTTCTTGATGGTAGTGTCATGGATGTACGGACAGATAACTTTGGAGGAGTGCCGGCAGAAAACACAGGATAACTATCCGTTGGTGAGACAATACAGCCTTATTGAAAAAACAAAAGAGTATAATCTGAATAATGCTTCGAAAGGAAATCTGCCACAGTTTTCCCTTTCCGCCAAAGCGAGTTATCAAAGCGATGTGACGGAGCTCCCTGTGAAAATTCCGGGAATAGATATTAAAGGACAGCCGAAAGATCAGTATCAAGTGATGCTGGAGCTGAAACAGAACATTTGGGATGGGGGAGAGATACATTCGAAAAAAGAGAGGATACTTGCATCGTCTGACGTGGAACGGGAAAAGTTGAATGTCGATATGTATGCTCTGAACGAACGGGTAGATCAAATTTATTTCGGCATTCTGTCATTGGATGAGCAGTTGATACAGAATCGTCTGTTACAGGAGGACTTGGAGCGTAGTTATCGGCAGATCAGTGCTTATATGGAAAACGGAATAGCCAATCAGGCTGATCTGGATGCTGTGAAAGTGGAACAGCTTAATACTCGGCAAAAACGGATCGAACTTACCTCGTTGCGACAGGCGTATTTGAAGATGTTGTCTTTACTGACAGGTGAGGAATTGGCGGAAGATACAAAACTGATGAAGCCGTTAGAGAGCGAATACTCGCTGCTGAATGAGATCCGGCGACCGGAGTTGACATGGTTCGATGCACAGAACAATCAACTCGGGATACAGGAGGAGGCTCTGAAGGTTGGCTATCTTCCCCGTTTGGGCTTGTTTGTGCAAGGGGCATATGGCAATCCGGGACTGAATATGTTGAAGGATGAGTTTGCGCCTTTCTATATAGCAGGGGTGCGCTTATCGTGGAATTTTGGAAGTCTGTATACACTGCGGAATGATAAAAAGGTGATAGCCAGTAACCGGCAACAGTTGCAGACAAACCGGGATGTGTTTCTTTTTAACACCCGCTTGCAGGCCACACAACAGAACAGCGATATTGTTTCAATGCGGAAACAGATGCAGGATGACGAAGAAATAATTCGCTTGCGTACCAATATTCGTTTGGCTGCCGAAGCGAAGGTGGCGAACGGTACCCTTACTGTTACCGATATGCTTCGGGAAATCACCTCTGAGAATATGGCCCGGCAAACGAAAGCATTGCACGAGGTACAGTTGTTGATGAACATCTGGAAACTGAAATATACGATAAATGGAGAGTGATATGCCGGTTGAGAGAGACAAATAATAGAAATAATTAAAATATACTTTATATGAAGTCAATGAAACTGATAGGAACTTTTTCCTTACTTTTAATAACTGCCGCTTGTGGGAGTGGCATGCCTGATTATGATGCAACCGGTACGTTTGAAACGACCGAAGTGCTGGTCTCCTCCGAAGTATCCGGAAAATTACTTTGGCTGGATGTAGAGGAAGGTACGGTTTTGGAGGCCGGGCAGCAGGTGGGAGTGGTGGATACCGTTCAGCTTTACTTAAGAAAAAAACAGTTGGAAGCCAGCGTGAAATCAGTTGAGGGCCAACTTCCCGATATTTTGAAGCAGGTTGCCGCTTTGAAAGAAGAGATTGCTACTGCCGAGCGTGAGAAACGTCGTGTGGAGAATCTGTTGAAAGCCGGTGCTGCCAATCAGAAACAACTGGATGACGCCCAAGCCCATCTGGAAGTATTGCAGAAACAACTCGTAGCGCAGGGATCTACTTTGCTTAACAGCCGTGAAAGTCTTACCTGGCAGAGTTCTTCGGTAGGTGTTCAAGTGGCACAGGTGGAAGATCAGTTGATGAAATGTCACATTACATCTCCCATCGCCGGCACGGTACTCGCCAAATATGCGGAAGCCGGCGAACTGGCAACGATGGGTAAGCCGCTGTTTAAAGTGGCGGATATGGAGCAGATGTATATCCGCGCATATATTACTTCCGAACAACTGTCGCAAGTGAAGTTGGGGCAAAAGGTCACGGTGTTTTCCGATTATGGAAATGATGAAAGAAAAGAGTATCCGGGCGTTGTTACTTGGATATCCGACCGTTCGGAATTTACTCCGAAAACGATTCTTACGAAAGATGAACGCGCCAATTTGGTATATGCCGTAAAAGTAGCCGTGAAAAATGACGGGTATCTGAAAATAGGAATGTATGGAGGAGTGGTGTTTGAGAAGGGGAAATAAAAGGAGAGGGGAGAATGGAGAAAGAAGATAGGATGAAGATGGAGGTGGTGGTAGATGGGGTAAGTAAACGGTATGGGAAAGTGGAGGCTTTACAGGATGTCTCTTTCTCGGTGAAGCGTGGTGAACTGTTCGGGCTTATCGGACCGGATGGGGCAGGAAAGAGTACGCTTTTCCGGATTTTGACTACGTTGTTGCTTGCTGATGGCGGTACGGCTACCGTAGGAGGACTGGATGTGGTGAAGGAATATCGGAAAATCCGGCACAAAGTGGGGTATATGCCCGGGCGGTTCTCTTTGTATAAGGACTTGACGGTCGAAGAGAATCTGAACTTCTTTGCGACGGTTTTTCATACTACCATAGAGGAAAATTATGATTTGGTGAAGGATATTTACCAGCAGATAGAGCCTTTTAAGAAACGCCGGGCAGGGGCATTGTCGGGAGGAATGAAGCAGAAGTTGGCTTTGAGTTGTGCTTTGATCCATAAGCCGGACATCCTGTTTCTTGATGAACCGACCACCGGGGTAGACCCCGTTTCCCGTAAGGAATTTTGGGAAATGCTTCGCCGGCTCAAAGAGCAGGGGATCACCATTATAGCTTCTACCCCCATTATGGATGAGGCCCGGCAATGCGACCGTATTGCTTTTATTCACGAAGGACGGATACACGGCATCGATACCCCGGAACAGATTCTGCGCCGGTTTGCCGCTATCCTATGTCCGCCGGGACTGGAACGGGAGGAAACGCATCACGACAACGACTATGTCATTGAAGTGGATAACCTCTGTAAACGATTCGGGAACTTTACTGCCGTGGATCATATTTCATTTAAAGTGAATCGTGGCGAAATCTTTGGTTTTCTTGGTGCCAATGGGGCCGGCAAGACTACTGCGATGCGTATGCTTTGCGGATTGAGCAAGCCGACTTCCGGGCAGGGAGTGGTAGCCGGATTCGACATCTTTACTCATTCTGAGGAAGTGAAAAAGAATATCGGTTATATGAGCCAGAAATTTTCTCTGTACGAGGATCTCAAGGTGTGGGAAAATATTCGTCTGTTTGCCGGTATCTATGGCATGAAAGATAAAGAGATTGCTGTGAAGACGGATGAACTTCTGGCACGCCTTGGTTTTAGTGACGAACGCGATACGCTGGTCCGTAGCCTTCCTTTAGGCTGGAAACAGAAGCTTGCTTTTTCCGTTTCCATCTTTCATGAGCCGAAGATTGTCTTTTTGGATGAGCCTACCGGAGGAGTCGATCCCGCCACCCGCCGACAGTTTTGGGAGCTTATCTATCAGGCTGCCGACCGGGGAATTACCGTTTTTGTTACCACCCATTATATGGATGAGGCAGAGTATTGCAACCGTGTTTCTATCATGGTGGACGGGTGTATCGAGGCGCTCGACACACCTCTTCGGCTGAAGGAACAGTTTCATGCCGATACGATGGATGATGTATTTCAGCAACTGGCCCGCAAGGCTGTCCGTAAAGCAGATTAAGGAATGAAACAGTTTATAGCTTTTGTCAGAAAAGAGTTTTTCCATATTTTTCGTGACCGGCGGACGATGTTGATCCTTTTGGGAATGCCTGTCGTTCAGATCATTCTCTTTGGTTTCGCCATATCTACCGAAGTGAAAAATGTGCGTGTAGCCGTACTCGATCCTAACAATGACGTAATGACGCGTCACATCGTCGACCGGATCAATGCCAGTGAATATTTTATGGTGACCCGGTTGCTTCATTCTCCACAGGAAGTGGAAAAGGCCTTTAGGGAGGGGGATACCGATCTTGCTATTGTATTCGGTACACAGTTTGCCGACAGGCTTTATGCCGGTGATGCCGAGATACAGCTTATTACCGATGCCACCGACCCTAATATGGCAACAACACAGGTAAATTATGCTACGGGTATTATCGCTTCCGTGCAACAGGAAATGATGCCTGCCGGCGTTTCTGTTCCTACGATCGTGCCGGATGTCAAGTTGCTCTATAATCCGCAGATGAAGAGTACTTATAACTTTGTTCCCGGTGTCATGGGGCTTATCCTGATGCTGATTTGTGCAATGATGACCTCTATATCCATTGTTCGTGAGAAGGAGACCGGAACAATGGAGATCTTGTTGGTTTCACCTGTCCGTCCGTTGTTTGTGATATTATCCAAAGCAGTACCTTATTTTGTATTGTCATTCATTAATCTGATCACGATCCTGTTGTTGTCGGTTTATGTGTTGCATGTGCCTGTGGCAGGTAGTCTGTTCTGGTTGATTGTCGTATCGCTGTTGTTTATATTCGTATCATTGGCATTGGGCTTGCTTATCTCTTCGGTAACACGGACACAGGTAGCTGCCATGTTGGCTTCGGGATTGATTTTGATGATGCCTACCATGATACTTTCCGGTATGATTTTCCCCATAGAAAGCATGCCGCTCGTATTGCAGGTGATATCCGATGTACTGCCTGCCCGTTGGTACATTCAGGCTGTGCGTAAGTTGATGATCGAGGGAGTGGATGTCGCATTTGTAGTGAAAGAGATTATTATTCTGGCATTTATGGCGATAGTACTGATTACGATTAGTTTCAAGAAGTTTAAAAACAGATTGGAATGATGGAATAATGTGCCAATTGGGCAATATGCCAATGTGCCAATTAGAGAAAATGAACATAATTAACCCATTAAAAGCGCCAGCCAATTGGCACATTGTCCCATTGGCATATTGGCACATTATTTACTATGATCAAGTTTCTTATTGAAAAAGAATTTAAGCAATTGATGCGTAATTCGTTTCTTCCGCGTCTTATCTTGCTCTTTCCTTGCATGATCATGATTTTTATGCCTTGGGCAATGAATCTTGAAGTGCGGAATATTTCTCTGAATATCGTAGATAATGATCATTCGGTGATTTCGCGCCGATTGGTTGATAAGATTGCCGCTTCCACTTACTTTCGCCTTACGGCTCTTCCGGATTCTTATGACGCGGCATTGAGAAATGTGGAGTCGGGTGATGCTGATGTTATCCTTGAAATTCCACATCATTTTGAAAGGAATTGTACCAGTGGAAACACTGCTCACGTATTGATTGCAGTGAATGCGGTTAACGGTACGAAAGGCGGATTGGGCAGTGCTTATCTCTCCAACATCATTCGTGATTATGCTTCCGAAGTAGTCTCTTCGTCTGCATTCTCTCCTGTAACGCTTTCTGTGCAAGCTGATGTATTGGGGGATGATACTGTCGTAGGGGGTATTCCGGCATCTTTTACTGCCGATTGCCGGTTATCTACTCTTAACTTGTATAATCCGAATCTGAACTATAAGCTTTTTATGGTACCGGCACTTATGGTAATGTTGCTTACTCTGATCTGTGGCTTTTTACCGGCCCTTAATATTGTAGGAGAGAAAGAAGCAGGAACTATTGAGCAGATAAATGTCACTCCGGTTGGTAAATTTACTTTTATTCTGGCAAAGCTGCTTCCATATTGGCTGATTGGTTTTGTTGTTCTTACTATTTGCTTTATTCTGGCATGGGTACTTTACGGCATTACTCCGGTAGGTCATTTTCTGATAATCTACTTTTTTGCGGTTTTGTTTGTATTGTCTATGTCCGGTTTGGGATTGGTTATTTCTAACCATTCTGCCACTATGCAGCAGTCCATGTTCGTTATGTGGTTTTGCATGTTAGTCCTTATTTTAATGAGTGGTTTGTTTACTCCCATCAGTAGTATGCCCGAGTGGGCACAAGTGATTACCGTATTCAATCCGTTGAAATACCTGATGCAGGTGATGCGTATGGTTTATTTGAAGGGTAGTGGCATGGCCGATTTGTTGCCGCAGTTGGGAGCCTTGCTTGCTTTTGCATTGGTGCTGAATATTTGGGCCGTAAAGAGTTTTAAGAAAGTCGAGGGATAGAGGTACGTTTTTTCGCTTTTTATAAAAAATCACCCGCGTCACAAATTATCTGAACTAACATTCCCAAAACGTTGTGTTCAACTTTGGGGGTACAGTTGGTCTGTGACGCGGGTGGATCTTATGAAAAAAGGGGAGTTTTATTATCCCCTTTTTACTGTTTATTCTATCGGTAAGATGATTCTTGTCCTTAGAACTTTTTATTTAATTTCAATCGTTCTCTCCGGTTTTTTTATCTCCTCTTCGCTAAGTTTGGGAAGATCAATAGTCAAAACACCGTTTTCAACCTGAGCAGCGATTTTTTCCTTGTCTACATTGTCCGGCAAGATCATGGTTTGTTGGAACTTGGAGTATGAGAACTCACGGCGCAGATAGCGACCGTCTTTTTTCTCTTCCTTGTTTTCAACTTTTTTCTCCATAGAAATCACGAGATTGTTATCTTCATCGATACGGATGTTGAAATCTTCCTTTGTCATACCCGGAGCAGCTACTTCCACTTTATATTCTTTTTCCGATTCAATTACATTGATGGCAGGTGCTGTGGCGTTTGCTTTTGCCATCCATTCGTTATCAAAGAAATCATTAAAGATACTTGGTAACCAGTTTTGAGTTCTTCTAACAGGCATCATAATTTTAGTCTCCTATCTTTAAGTTAAACATTCAATTCGTTTATAACTTCCGTTCCGTTTCCGGAACCGTCGTTCACTATCGATAGGGCAAAACATATGCCAAGCCATTTTTATTCCTATATTTGACTATTTGTCATAAAATAGATGCCAAATTTTCATTATTCATGCCAATTTGTTATCTCATTTTGTTTATTTTATAAAAAATAGATGGAATTTTGATGTTTTGATATTATTTTATCAACTTAAAGCGCATTCGCAATACTTTCCGCTCTTCGTTATAATCATAACTGATAATTTTGAAAGTACCTATTTCGGACGTGTTTTCTACATGTAGTCCGATACATGCACAGACATCATAGCCTCCGATGCGGACGATCCGTAATGTTTCACTTGCGTCTTCCGGCAGTTTGCTGAGGTCGACAATATCTTTGGCTTCCTGTTGTGACATAAATTCAATGCTTACAGGCAGATGTAAACGGATAACCTCATTCACCTTCTCCTCGATGGCCTGTATCTGTTCTTTGTTCGGACAGCTTGCTAATTCATAATCACATTTACTTTTCTTTTTTTCGATGTGGGCATTGCGTGAACGCGGGCAACCGAAGGTTTTCACCATAGTAGCATTCAGAATATGTTCTACTGTATGCATGGGCGCGATTGACACATCCTGAAACTTGGGGGCTGCTTGATTTATTTCCATAATAGATAAGTTTTTATTTTTAAATATAAGGACAAAAGTACATATTTGATTTCATTTTTCTGTTAAACTCACTTGTATACATCATAAGAGGGCATTTCTGTTTGTTATGCTTGTCGGGTTTAACTGACTCTTCCATATTATTTTAGTTTTTTGTAGAAATACGAAATAAGTTTTTCCAGCATATTCTTCTTGGATGGATTTGAAATAGGCATATTTTCATTAAGATCATGGCTTTTGCCTGTTTCGTGTTCTTGAATAGGAGTATTAATCCATTGTTTAAGGTAATTTAGTGTGTATTTATACCAATCTTCTTTTGTTAAAGCTACATCATTCCAATACCATTGGGTACCGTAGCTTTTTAGTTCTCCTATGGCATTTGATAACAGATAAAAGTCGCATAAGATACTATTGTATTCAGTGTCTATGTATAGTTGTTCCAACTTGAACAATACTTCCGAGATCTTTTCTTTATTTGGTGATTGAACAGCCTGTTTTATAAGGTAGGTGCTATATATTATGAAAACCCGGTCAGTGATATTAATCTTGTTTAGGTGTAGCTCTTCAAATATTTTATTTGTTAGGGCAGTGAATTCAAATGGATTACAATGAATATCTTCTCCTGCCAATATAATTAGGTTTTCGGTTTCGTATCCTGCCTGAAGCATTTCGATTGCCCAGTTTATCCATTGAATGTTTATGTTGGAATTTTGCTGTTTATAGAACAGAATTTCAGCAGTCATAGGGACTTTTTGTAGTAAGTCGTTTAGGGTTGCTTCGGTCTCACTTGTATACATAGGCGGATGCTTTTGCTTATTGGGGTCGTTGTGTTCCGGTTGTCGTTCGGTAATCATGATTTGTTGTTCTTTACTTTATTTCTAACTTTTATTATTTCAAATATAGCATTTATTACTAAAACACAGGTGAAAGATGCTACGATGAGAATGGATATAATGCTATTCGAGAAAAGTTTATATATCATCCAGTAAAAGCCGATAAAGAAAACAATGATAAAAATGAAATAGACAATAGAAGCATATTTGTTACGACATATTTGTTCCAGCCTTTTTCGAAATGAAGATTTTTGTTCCCATTTATTGTAGATTTTGCTATCCGGCTTTTTAAGCCATTCATCAAAATATGCTCTTACATACTCTTCCTTATTTTTTAGATCCATGCCTTTCCACAGAGATTGTTCTCCTTCTTCTCTCAGCTCTGTGTAGGCCACATAGAATACATGGAAATCATATAATAAATAATAATAAGTATTCAGAAACAGCTGATTGAGTTGAGATAATATTTCATATACCTCTTTATTGAGTGTCAATCCCTGCTTTAAGATATAGATGCCATAGTATTTATAGATTGTGAAAGTATCATCCAAGTCGATATTTAGTTCATCAAAGATGACATTGATAAGTCCAATTGATTTTATTTGATCATCTGTCTTTTTATGACTCAAAGCAATGATGTGTGCGTTAATATAGCCTGCTTTCAAAAGCTCGGATGCCCATTCGAACCATTCGGTAGTAATTTCCAGATCCGCATATTCGGTTGATACCATATAGTATGCGATAGCGGCTGTTGATGGTACTTTCTCGAAAATTTGATTAGAGGGTATGTTATCCTCTGTTGTATCTATATTACGCATTGCTTAATTGCTCTGTTATTAAATATGGAATATGACTCTATTCAAATATATCAAGGTTCGTGACATTCTTGAATATGAATTTAAGGTGCTTATCCACTTCTCATTGTCGCTGTTTGTCTTTTTAGAAATGATTGCAGTTTTCTGCTTTGCTTTAAACATTGATTTTCATGTTATAAGCATATTCTTCAGCACTGTTTTTGGCTTTTTGGCGATTGGTTTTGCTACATATGATATATATATTGGCACAACGGCCTATTTCATACATCAGCAATCGTTCCAAATAATACTTTCTTGCACTTTCCTTTGTAAATTCGAAGAACCAATCTTCGTGTTCCTTTTGAGGAGTTGATGCATAGCCTAGCCTTTATACCATGTTAATTGTCGATTTGTTGGTTTCTTTTTACCTATCATCAACTTGTTGTTTTTAGAGAAGGGGTACAATATAATAACATAGACTCCGCTGCCAACTATAAACTCTCTTTGGTCATGATTATTATATGGATTTTTTTTTCTTAGCCATATATGTGTCAAAGGAGCGACGTCTTCGGTGGGTAGCTGTTCTAGCACGCTTTTTATATCGTCTACCGTTATTGGGAAATAAAAATCTTTGGATGGATTTTCTTGCATGTAAATAGGACATTCGTCCAATGGGGAGGGGCACTGTAATGAATGTAACTTTCTCAAAATATTGTCTTTCAGTTTTACCCGCATCCGTCCTCCTTTGAGGTCACCGAAGGTTCGGCTTTTTTCCATGCGGTTTGCTTTTTACTTTGGAGGTGTCTCATGGTATTGCATTTTTAGAAAGAATATGTGTATGACAAATATAGGATCATTCTATGAAGAAAGCAAACGAATGTGAGAAAAGTTAAGATTGCAAAGCTGGCTTTTGAAGATGATAGTGGTGAATAGGTATTTTGAAGCAGCGTAAAAATATGTCCCGGAACTCTTTGATTTTTTTGTGGAGGAAGTAAACGTCTGAAAATAAAAAAAGGAGCAACGCCTTGCTCCAACCTTTGTTAACCTTAAATCTAAT
>CAJJNP010000122.1 GCA_905193145.1 uncultured Odoribacter sp.
GACGGTTCAAAAAAACAATTCCGCATCAAATACACCTGACCTAATTTAGTTCTCTTTCCTTGATAATTATTTTTCTTAAAATAAAATTTTGTTCCCGAATCAAGAGGAATACGTTGTGATACTAATCCTTGAATATATTTAACCCCATTTAAGTTCAAACTTGATTCAATAAGAGGACTCCATGTATATGTAGTAGCAATAAAAGATTCCGAACGGTATCCAAATAAATTTTCAAATAAGTCTAAACCTTCTTTAATTATCTTATCATATCGCTTAATATCATCTTTCTCTGCAGAGTCAAATGCTCCCATATAATTACCTTGTATACTCTGATTCACTTTAGAAGTCAACCCAAAAGTACCTAATTCAAATGCCCTTTTAGTAACAAGGTCTTTCCCTTCTCGAAGTACAGAAAGCCATTTTTTTACATTCAAATGCTCTCTCCCGTGAAACTGTGGATGAAAAATACCTTCTTTAATCCCTTCTTTCCATAAATCAAAGACACGCTCATGAGCAGGACTATTTGCCATAGTCACAGTAATTGGTTCATAAAAATACTCACAAAAATCAGCTTCCCGTATCTTTCTGAAATCAGGATTAGCTACTACTGCATCAGCTGTAAATACAGCATAATTACCATTTTTATCCTTAACAGAAGTCAATACATCAAACAATGCTTCCAGATCTTCCTTATTCGCTAAACTATCATATCGACAATAAGGATCATTATCTACCCTAATTCCTTCCTTTAAAAACTGATTATAAGCCTCCTTAGATGGCATACGTATAGCTCCCCAATCATCCGATTCAATAACCACTAATTTACGCTTAGTATACCAACCGGGAATATTAATTAAATTATGTGATAGTGTCTTTATCATTTTATCAAAAAACATGCAGTTTATTTTATCAAATTAAGAAACTGAGAAGCAACATTCTTTATATCATATATTGACAAATCAGGCACTTTTAATTGGTTATTATATATTCCAGATAAGAACTCATCTACCTTCTTTTTATCCAACACATATGAATTTATAGATAAAATCGGTCGATTTGCTAAAGCATAATCAATTAATTTACTCGGAGACTGAACAGATGTTACACCATTTTCAATATTAACTAAGAAATCAGCTCTGCTCATCTCTGTTATCAGTTCTATTCGTGAAATATACCCTTTTATAATTAATTTATGCCCAAGAATATGCCTAAACGAATCAATCAAGTTACTATTATTTGTATAAATTATAAACTTGAAATTTATTGAAAGGTTAGAAAGATATTCTAAAAATATTTTAGGATCTCTTATATGTGGAATTAATGTACCTGCATAAATAAATGTCGGCACTTTATTTTTTGAGAAATTAGAATTTAAATTTATGCCATCAAAATCAAATCCTTGAGGAATAATACGTATTTTATCATGAAACTCAGAATAATATCCAGACTTCGCAGATTCAACCGGAATAGTTATATAGTCACAAAGCCGACACCACCGTTTCTCTATATATTTAAAATAAAATAAAGGTTTAAAAGAATCCGTTTTACAACCCATATACGGATCTCCACAATCCGCTACCCATGTTTTACATAAGTCTTTATGCGATTGTATATAAAATGAAATACCCCAATGAATTTGATGCGGAACAGCAATAGATACAAGTAAATCATACCCACATTCCTTTTTAAGTATCATTGGCATTTTACAAGATATTTCAATGGCCGGAAATGCAATCAACAAAGATAGAATTCGATTAATACTTCTTGCAATCAATGACTTACTCTGAAAAATAGAACACTTTAAGTTCACAATTTGAACTTCTACATTATGCTCTTTCTCAAAACCGGAATAATCCACATCAGATAGTAATTTACTAAATACAATCACTTTTACTTGATGTCCCTGTCTGCCGAGTTCTTTGGCCAATTCAGTAGTTCTAAAACTGCGAGGTGTATTTATCGGCTCAAAATAGCCGGATACAATCAATATTTTCATAATCAAATTAAATTTTTTATCCAACTAATAATCGGTACATCCGTTTGTATAAAAAAAGCTGTTAAATAATTGCATATCAATAACGAAGCTCCATAATAATCAATACCGACACGTAATTGGAAAATAATAGAAAACAGCAATACAGGCAATACCACATTACATTTTTTAATTAAATCATTATACAGATATTCTATCGAAAAAATAATAGTAGGCAAAACAAACATATGTGATAGAATTACGAAACGTCCACCAGAGGGTATTAAAGCCAAAATATTGGATATGCCATAAATCAACAATGAAAAAGAGAATAATTTTAATATTTTCTCATTTACCATATAAGATTTCCTCACCGCCATCCATGTCAATACAATATAAAATTGAACAATCCAATATGCAATCTTGTTAGCCAAAACAACGTGTAAAGACAATTGCTCTTTTGCTTCAACCACCTTTTCCATATACATTTCTCCTACATAACTCAACATGCGTTCTCCAACAATCGGTACATTTACTAACAGGTTTCTAATAAATTCAACATCAATTTCTTTTATAAATAAAGTGACAATATAAAACGCGAAAAGGGCATTCAAATTAGTTACTTTCAAAAAAGAATAAAAAATCAGTATAATCAATGGAATAAAAAATGAAAAATGAACAAATAGTGCCAGAACACAAAACAATAGTTTTGATTTATTCCCCTCATAAACAAAAGGCATTGCACCATAAATAAATATATGCAAAGCTGTCCACATACGAACACCGTTAATATTCCATATAGGACATATCAATATATAAAATAATATCAAAATCCATGTATATTTTTTCAGATTCAGAGGTAAACGGTCAAAAACATACCATAAATTACGAGTATAGAAAAACCCAAAAACCAATGAAAAACATGCAAACAGGACATGAGGGTCATCTGTAAATCTTGACACAATGAAAGTCAATATGGGCTGATATAAATCAACATTACCTCCTTCTATCCATATATTCCCCAAAACAGCAGAAAGAGAACTCAGATTATACATCCTATACAAATCCAAAGCATATCTACCCGCATCAATTCCATCACCTAACATAGTACCTTCAGGATGGTATATAAATATCAGTCCAAGAAAAACACAAATCAGCCATGAAATATTCTTTGCCCACTTGCTTCTCCAATGCAATATTGTACAGACAAGACCACTTATAGGAGATAAAACTGTTATAAACAGAGCTAATTGTTTATTTATTATATACCTATTTACACCGAGCATAATAATTTAAAGTTAGTACTCAAATTAGAGCCAATCTGTTTAATTCATATTTCAGTTTGCATTTATGTAACATCACAATTTTGGCTTGTTCATTTCTCTCAATTTCCTAACTTTACTCAAGTCTATTTTTGAGCCAAGATATTCATACCAAACTTCACTATGAGAACCATAACCACTGGTAAATGTCATCTCTCCCAATACAAGACGACCATCGATGTCATAGAAATCTACCCGAACCTCAGGGAAATCAGCAGAAAGGATGGTTGCATACTTTATCATTCCATCCAAACACTTCGGTCTTGGCAAATCAATGCCATCAAAATGGCAGCTGTTTTTGTTGAGTGCCTTATCCGAAATGTTATTCCAGCCGAGATCGTAGGCTGATGTTTTATAACCCTTGCCTGGACCTCTGATAATCCTATCGTGGACGACAAGAATATACTCCGGCTTTCCTTCAAAACACCATACCTTATAATCTATCAAAGATTGACGCTTTTCATTTACAGACAGATATTCTTCCGCAATAATACACGGTTCAATGCGCGAGTAGTGAATCTGTGCATCGATAAATCCGTATTTTAGTCTCATCCACGTGTTCAGCAATTTGTTTGTTTCCAAAATATTGAGTTCGGACTTATCCGGGACAATAAGCACTTGTCCACAACCATTCGTTGTTTTCAGTACGAAACTTTGCGGTAATTTGTCGTAGTCAATATCTTCCGCCACTTCCCAATGACCATATAATTTAGGAAGCAGATGACCGCAACCCTTGCTTTCCACATATTCACGCATACGATATTTATCAGCGCATTTTGTCCACAGTGTCGTGTCTGTAAACAGTTGCAGCCAATAAATTTTTTCAATAAGATTCCGAGGGGATTCCCAATCAATGTCTTTATGAAAGACATTTTTGTACTCGCGATTAGCATTGATACGGGGATCTTGCAATGCTCTTTTTCTAAATGTACGTTGACGATAAAGTTTCAGTATCTGCTTCGAACCGGGAATTCTTTCCATAACAGCGACAATCTGATTCTTAAAGCTCATATTATAATTCTGTTTTAGATAACAATTTGTTTGCACGTATCATAAGCCAACGTGTACTCTCTTCACGTAATTGGTGCAAAAAAAGACGCCTGTTCACTTTCAATTTTAAAAATCCCACAAAAATGCGGCACATTTGTCGTAATGACTTCGGGTACATTCCAACAGCCCCATAACCACTCAACAGCCATTTTTCGTATTTGGAATATAGAGAGAGAACGAAACGGTTGACCTCTTTCATATAATCGGAGTCATCGGTCAGTATGTTGCAAAGGTGACGGAAGTGTCGTATAGACTCCACCCTCGCGTCAACCTCAACGACATGATCCTCGTTAAGGTAAGTCAGTATAGGCTGCACTTGTACGTCCTTTTCGGTGATTTCTATCAACACTGCCACACTATTGTACCAATGCAACAAAGCGCACCGATCATCCTTCTCAAAAGCGAAATTCCCAAGACTATAGAAAATAGGTTTTCCTGCATACATTTCAAAACCTTGCGGAACATGGGGATGGGATGCCATGACGGCATCCGCACCTGCATCAATCAACGACTTGTAAATATCCCTCCATTCAGGAAGAGGTACATCCATATATTCCACTCCGGCATGCGGCAAAACAATGAGATAATCACATGTACCCTTTGCTTCTGAAATAATCGATGATACAGAAATATGATTTATCCACGCACAACCATACTTACCATCGTCAGTCCATCTGTCTTTCAAAGTAGCCAAATCCGCAGAAGAAGCCGAGAAAAAGCCTATAGTCTTATTCTTTACTTTCAAATACTTTACCCCGTAAGCCTCATTCCATTTCCCACAACCGATAGCAAGGACGCCTTCGAATGCTTTCTTGGTCGCCTTTAGCCCCTCTTCTCCGAAATCGAAAGCATGATTGTTAGCAAGCCCGATCACATTGAATCCATTATTCAACAGCCATTCCGGAGACAGGTGAGATTGCCTTAAGTAAAATTCACCGGCTGTATGTTTCTCCCCTACTTGCAGAGGACCTTCAAAGTTAACAACTCTGATATCACTGAGGTTTATGATTTTTTTCAGCTCATGACCAAGTGACATCCTTTCGGGATGATATACACAGAAGTCACCTGCTATAAAAATTTTAATTCCGTTACTTCTTTCCATTCCTACGCGAATTAATGAGTAAAACAACCGACTCAAGATATTTGAGACCAAAAACTTTTTGGGTAGCAATCAACAGAAGATAGAAAAAGCATCCTGAGATTACGATAAACAAGAACACGTTCATTTGTGACATTAAGGTATGGCGTAAAATCAACAGCATGCCAAGAACGGTGCAACAATGCAAAGTGAGCTTCCCCACATACCGAAGAACCTGTCCCGGAACAAGTGAAATATGCGTCTTCTTAAAAATGAAGATAAAAGCCGTAATAGAACATGACAGATGAAAAAGACTGCTGACAAAAACAATTGAAGGAGGCGGAACAAAAAATCGAACCAAAAGGAAATCAACCGTCCAAATGGCTAAAGCTCCAACAACGTGCATATTCATGTACAGCCTTGAATAACCGAGAGCCATGAGCACAGAGAAATAGGGGAATATTTGTAGAAAATCCCTAATTATGTAAAGGCGCAGATAACCTTGCGAAACACTGTATTGTCCACCAAACAATACGACCATGACATCACCGGCAAAAAACAGACAAAAGAACAGCATCGGCATGATAATAGTCGCTGTCTTCTTAACGGCATTGTTATAGGACAAGACGGCACTACTCATGTTGCGTTCCGCATCGGCTTTCGAGAACAAAGGCAGCAGTACATTCTTGACACTGGCCGCAACCATTCCTACTATAGGGATGCTAAAACAACCGCTGGAAAACTCGGCAAATGCCTGTGTACCATAATAGCGGCTAACAAAAAACTGGTCTGCCGAATTGCAGAAGAATCCCGCTATGAAAGCGCCTGTAAGAGGAAGCGAATAACTAAATACCTCCTTATACAAATTCGGTATCGTCTTGTTGTCAACATTCTTGTAAGGAGAGTTTTTCATGTACATTGCCACAAGAAAGGTTACGAAAGAAGCAAATCCCCACCCTATGATGGCTTCCCGATAACCTGTATGCCACACCATAACGGGTAGGACGATACAGAAAAACATCAACGTTTTAGAGAATATATGATAAATGGCAATCTCCTTTGTCCTACGGATTGCCGTGTATATTCCCTCAACCCCCATGGTAGGCAATGTGAACAACGGAAATGGAGAAAACAACTTAATACCAGTAGAAAGTTCCGGATTCTTCAGCAAACCTGCTATGAGGTCAGCTCCAAAGAACAGTGCCAAAGAAAAAATAGCACCTAAACCAAGAAACATCAAAGTGAGCCTGTTTATGAGCAACTTCTGTTGTCCCGTATTCAATCTCGGAATGAAATAAGCGAACACGGAAGGAAGCCCCATGGTAAACAATGCCTGAAGGCTTGAATAGACATATAGGATTTGCCTGTATGTGCCGTATTCATTTTTATCAAAATATCTAACAAGGATGGGCGCGGTAAGAAACGCTATGAGAAATGTACACAGCGAACCTATTCCTAACCATAGGGCCTGATTGAAGTTACTACTTTTATTATTATCCATTATCTTATTTTACAAGTTATTATTTCTTTACTGTCATACCAAGTACTTCGCGATGGGACTTTCTCTCAACAGCCTACTAACTACAACCCTTTGAACAGAATATATAATGACAGCAGACATAAAAACCAAGTGGTACCTTGTCGTCCAATTGGGGAGACAGTTTACCCACTATGGAAGTACTGCAATGCCATTAAAATACTGACACACACCAGCACACCTACATCCGACCTGATTTTCCTATTGACGAAGATCACAAGCGGAGTGACCAGCAGCAGAAACACCTTAAATCCAGATATAGCCTATACCGTTGTGAAGCAGGAACGAGTCTATAACAGTTTCCACTTTATAGAAATCAAACACGATGCCGGTATGATAGGCTACATAAAAAATAAGAAAGAGACGACAAGGACTATCCAAACCGAAAAAAACAACCGTTGGGTACGCTTCCTTATATATTCTTTGTAACCCGTAATAGTTTTTTTGCCCGCTGCCAACCCCAACACGAACACCATCAAGCAAACATCAAACGCCCTTAGCTGTTTAAGCATGCATGTACTATATGATCGAAGCAAGCCCCAGAAAATGCAAAAAATCTATATAAGCGTCTCTTTTCATTTATATACTTAGATATGATATATTTTCTCCCCATCCATGTGAATGACATTACAGCAGTCGAGGACTATTTTACCACGCAACTTTTCCTGATTTTCTATAATTTGAGAATGTTTCACCATTACAACAACAAGGTCTACATCCCCAATGAACTCATCAAGGTCGTGGAACTGATTCTGTACCACATCCTCCCCGATGAATGGATCATAAACTTTCAGTGGACGGGCAAGATGACACGCTTGTGACTCAAGCATCTGGAGAGTCGGACTCTCGCGACAATCATCAACATTTTCCTTGTATGTCAAACCATAGAGACCTACCTTGCGGTTATCAGTAATGTTATTTTCTTCCATGATATCATAGATACGGTTTAACACATACTCCGGCTGTGCATCATTGGTTTTCATTGATTCATCAATAACCTTGGCAAGACGTGGATAGTCACCAACCAAGAACCAAGGATCAACAGAGATACAATGACCACCCACCCCGGGACCGGGCTGTAGGATGTTGACACGTGGATGCATGTTGCATATCTTGATGATTTCATAAACATCCATGTTGTCGTGGCGGCAAATACGTGCAAGTTCATTAGCAAAGGCGATGTTGACAGCACGGAATGTATTCTCAACAACTTTGGTCATCTCCGCTGAGCGAATGCTTGTCACTACAATTTCACCCTGACAGAACGAAGTATAATATTCTTTCACTCTTTCACCGATAACACGATCATCAGCACCGATAGTACGGTTGTTATGGATCAACTCGTAAACCATATTACCCGGGATAATACGTTCTGGAGCATGGACGAGGTTGATATCCTCACCAATAACGAAACCAACTTCCTCGATAGCAGGACGGACAAAACGGTCTATAGTACCGGGGCTGACAGTTGACTCGATAACCACTATTGCACCTTTCCGGCAAACCTTCATAACTTCCTTGACAGCAGCCACTACGTAACAAGCGTCAACTTTCTTCGAAAATTTGTCATAAGGAGTAGGAACGCTGACAATGTACATGTCGGTCCTCTGATACTCGGTTGAGAACTTGATACCGGCTTTCACCGCAGCATCGAAAAGTTCATCGAGACCATCCTCCTTAAAAGTGGTCTTCCCTGCATTAAGAGTTGCTACAAGCTCCTTGTTATAGTCTGTTCCAATCACTTCTACACCATGCGATGCCATCATCAATGCTGTAGGCAGACCTATGTAGCCCAATCCGATTACGTTTACCATAATTCTATACAATATTAAAGTTCTAATTATTATTTTTTCATTTTAGCACACATCATAACGATCAGTTTCCTTGCCTGCAAGCACATCTGCAATTCGGCGGCATGCTTGTCCGTCACCATAGGGGTTAACAGCCTTGCTCATTGACTCGTATGCCTTAACATCATCAAGGAGAGTACTGACCTCATTCATAATCTTATCGTAATCAGTACCTACAAGATGAACAGTACCGCTGGCGAGAGCCTCCGGACGCTCGGTGGTGTCACGCATCACGAGTACAGGCTTGCCAAGGCCTGGAGCCTCCTCTTGAATGCCACCTGAGTCAGTAAGAACGATGTTAGCTTTGCTCATTAGATAAACAAACTCAAGGTATTGCAGTGGTTCGATGAAGAAAAAATTGGGACGGCTGAGGTTTTCACCAAACACTTCGTGGACGGACTTGCGTACGTTGGGATTGAGATGCATAGGGTATACGAAATCAACCGTGGGATACTTCTCAGAGAGATCCTTCATGGCGGTCACCATGCGAATAAAACCATCACCAAAGTTCTCGCGGCGATGACCGGTGATCAGAACAAGTTTCTTACCATTAGCAAGACGAGTTATATCATAACCTGCTTGTGAAAGTACATTGTCCTGCTCCCTGGCAAGGGCATCGTCAGTCTTCAACTTATCTATCACCATATGAAGAGCATCGATTACGGTGTTTCCTGTTACATAGATGCTTCCGTGAGCCTTCTCCTCCTTCAGATTCTTCTCAGAGAGTGGAGTTGGTGAGAAATTGTAGACAGCGATGCGACCTGTTATCTGACGGTTCATTTCTTCCGGCCATGGAGAGTAGATATTATGAGTGCGTAGACCTGCTTCTACATGACCGACAGGGATCTGTGCATAGAAAGCAGCAAGGGCACCTGCAGTAGAGGTTGTAGTGTCACCATGAACGAGAACAATGTCCGGATGACACTTTTTGAACACATCACGGAGTCCGGTGAGGACTCGAGCTGTTACATCGGTAAGATCCTGACCTTGCTTCATGATGTTGAGATCATAATCCGATGTCACATCAAAGATTTTGAGAACCTGATCAAGCATTTCGCGATGCTGACCGGTTACACAAACGACAGTTTCGAATTCATCCTTACGCGTCTGGAATTCCTTTACAAGCGGACACATCTTGATAGCTTCAGGACGGGTGCCGAAAACAAGCATAATCTTTCTCATATTTAAAATTGTATCTTTTTACAGAGGTATATTACATCTTACACCATCTTTTTTCTTTATAATAGCAGGATTACCTACTACCAGACAATTATCCGGCACATCTTTAACCACTACACATCCAGCTGCTATGGTTACATTATCACCTATATTTACTCCACCTATTACGATTGCACCAGTCGCAATTCGAACATTGTCACCTATTACAGGTGATTTTACCCCTACTACTCCAATGGTTACATTCTGGTTTACATAACAATTCTCCCCCATTGATTTACAATTAATAAATGTAGAATCTCCATGGACTACTACTAATCCTTTGCCTATTCGAGATCCAGGAAAAATATGTAAAGTAGGATTTCCTTTCATGAAAAAATTTAGAATTATACCAATTTTACCAAATCAATAGTATAAA
>CAJJNP010000123.1 GCA_905193145.1 uncultured Odoribacter sp.
TTGTTGATAAGAGGATAAATTCAGCAAAGATATCATATATTCAAGAATTCGCCCCCCCTCTATAAAATATGCACCCTCTTTTTCTGCCTTTGGGGATACCTTATTGTCATGCTGTCGAAAATAATTCAATTTACGGTTTATACGAATAACATTACCCTGCCGACATATCTCTATCCAAAAAAGCCAATCACCACAATAACGAAACTCTTTATAGCCACCATTCACTTTCGTATAGCATTCTTTTCGAAACAACACCATGCTGGCATTATATACACTGGGGCCCCATAGCATATTCTTTATAAGAAAATCTCTACTCGCAAATTTTGTCTGCAACGGCAATTTAGATGAAAATTTATCCCAATCCAACGCCATGTGTTGTCCATCAGCATCTACCATCTGCGAACCGGTAAAAGCTAAAACGACATCCGGATTTCCTTCTAATGCCGTAACCGTTTCTGTTAAAAAATTCTTTTCAGCAAAATCATCACTTTCAGCAATCCAAATATATTTACCTCGAGCTAAAAGCAAGCCCTTATCCCATTGTTTAAAAGTCGTACCACTATTTTGTTCATTAAACACGATATGGGTAACCCGATTATCGGATTGATATTTTAACAAGATATCACGACTATTATCAGTAGAACAATCATCCAGAAGTATCAACTCGAAATTATCAAAATCTTGAGCCAAGATACTATCAATACGTGACATTAAATAGGCACTATGATTATAATTCGGTACAATTACAGAGACCAGAGGTTCGTTCATCTCAAATATTTATCAATTCCATTATCACACCACTTAACATGGTTTTCCTTTACTACTTCCAGAGCATGCAAATGTTGCCCCTCATTATGGCGGGAAGCCTCCTTATGCCAAAGATGATAAACAATTCCTCCCATCTTTAAAGCTTTCTTTCCAACTCCTGCAAAATGCAAACGATACACCAGCTCTCCATCTTCATGTCCCCAATCCTGCAAATCCTCATTATACCCATTTATTGATATAAAATCATCCCGCCAAAAAGCCAGATTACACCCACGCATATGATCTATGACTTTTGCATACCGTTCTGCCAGGAAAGAGCGCAGTAATCTGGAACGAAAGCCATTCAGGATAAACCCTGCTTTAATTTCCGAAACATTCAGCTTTAAACTGATATCACTAATCAATCTTTTAGTCACCATTGGTCCTAACTTAGTACGGCTTCCACAGACAAAATATCCTTTATCCATCATCTCAATATGATCTTGGATAAAATGACGTTCCATAATTACATCACCATCTATCTGGATGATATAATCGCCTTTAGCTTGCGCAATAGCCTTATTCAAGATTGAAGTTTTTCTAAATCCTTTATCTTCTTGCCAAATATGGACTATAGGAACTTTTAATACTACTCTAAAATCATCTATCAATTTACGAGTATCCTCTCTCGAACCATCATCAGCTATCACAATCTCATCCGGAGAAACCGTTTGAATAGAAGCACTCAACAGACATAATCGTAACGCATCTTCCCAATTATACGTAGAAATCAGCAATGACACTTTTGTATCCATCTCTCTTAAAGTTAGGTTAAACAGTCATGAACAATTTTTCAAAAGAACTAAAATTACTCAATTGCAATGGCGCATTCTTATCCATGATCCAATAAATCGGACGATTATTATAAAATGCAGCCATCAACGAGAAAGTACTCTTTACACCTATTATATAGTCGCACTGAGACAGCAAACACAAGTCCTCCGCCTCATTTCCCTTCGGACAATAAATACTTTTCAGCCCTAAAGCCTCCCTGTAACAATTCACATTTAAATTACGATCATTGGTACAAATAAAAACAGAAACTTTTTTATCAGGAAAATTGTCCAAAAACTGACGTATGTGCTCAATATACACATCATCATTAAAAAAATATTTTCCGCCCATCCAGACCTTATAATCACCTCTGCGAATATGAACGGCCAAACGTACGTCCGTACCGTCTGCTTTTGTATGTTCCTCTAAAAAAGATTTTATTTTATTTAAAACCAAAGATTTAAAGGCAAACATATCTTTAATTTCTGTCCGATATTTCATAAATAATTCAGGAAAACGAAACTGCCAACCATCAATAGCAACCATTCGATGCCTTTTCAACTCTGCAAGTACATCAGGGGTTACATCTGTTGGCTCGTCCAGAAAAAAACACTTTATCAACTGCAATTTAATCAACATTTTTGCAAAAAGATAAACCGGCCAACGGTGATACTTATAATTACAGACTTCAAAGTAACGATATTTATAAGCAAAACGCATTGATACGACTTTTACGTTGTTTTCCTTTCCCCATACATAGGCATGTGCGTATTGCAGAATGTTATTACACATTTGCCCATATCCTTTTACAAAAATCATATTCACAATATTTGTTTTTACTTTTCCTAAGAACTTACTTTCGCTCTATATTCTGCAAAAATAACAATAAAAAACTGATTATTTTAACTTTAAGCCTTAATTCTTCCTACCAAGATGGTTAATAAACTCATAGCCTTTTAATTATTATCACTTTTCTTCTGCTTAATTTAAATTTCCAAATACATACAATAAAAATGTGAAAGACACATGCAGAAATAAAAAAAAGGAAAATACAAGTTTGCAATACAAAAAGAATATCATTTATATTTCCATCTTTGACAAAAACATAAACAAACATTCCTTCATTACTTTAGTAGTCTGCATGAATACAAATAAAAAATCTCCCTCTAAACTTACAATTTGACAAAACGACATTCTTTTTTTCATAGAATCCTTTCGTTAAGAGAAGATACCGGTACGAATGTAAAAAACGCCATTATTCCCTAACTCCTTTTTCCAAAATCATCTATTCACAAGTAATTAACTGACATATTTCTCTTCAATTTCAACATCCGCCGGCAATTCACCATCAGAACCTACATATTTCATACTTTTTTCCATACGAAAGCCCTCCAAAACAGAGAAGCAATTAGAGTCAAAAAGCGTTCTTTCAAAAAGAATTATTTTTTCTCATAGAGAATCTTACCGTTCCTCTACGACTTTCAAGTCGTTTCTCGTAGAGCAACCGGGTTTATCAAGTAGAGACATTCCGACTAAGATACCAAGAAAATATACATATATATTCAATTTAAGCAAAAAATATGCAATAAGAACCGTATATTATCTACATTATCATGCAACCCATTTTCTATTTACTACTTTTTTGCAAAAGTGAATTACAGGAAAACAATCAATACAACAGCAAAATGATAGTATATTCTCTTTTTTAATAACTTTCGCACAAACATCAATCAGTAAATCTAATTACTTCATCACAAGAATCAGACCAATTCTATTCGTTTTAACCCAATTTTTCAACTAATATCTTTCACATCATGCAGATCAAAAACAGAATAAAAAGCTAATTATATAATATTCAATTATAATTCTTTCTATCTTTGCTTTAGAAACGAATCAATAAAGCATATCACAATGAAAATATCAGTTATCATAAATACCTATAACGCATCAAAACATTTAAAACAGGTTCTTGAAGCCGTAAAAGGTTTTGATGAAATAGTTATCTGTGATATGGAAAGCACTGACAATACAATTGAGATTGCAAAAACATTTAATTGCAAAATTGTAACTTTCAAGAAGGGAAACCATAATATCGTAGAACCAGCACGCAACTTTGCTATCCAACAGGCTTCACATCCTTGGGTGCTTGTAGTAGACGCAGACGAAGTGGTACCCGAGCAATTAAAAGAATATCTTTATAAACAGATAGCAAGCCCCGATTGCCCTGCAGGTATTTACATTCCACGCAAGAACTATTTTATGGGCAGGTTCATGCATTGTCATTATCCGGATCATATTTTAAGGTTTTTCAAAAAAGAAGGAACTGTATGGCCCCCCATAATCCATGTGTCCCCTATAGTAGAAGGAACATTGTTTTCGATTCCTGCCAGACGTAAAGAGTTAGCTTTTGTCCATCTGGCCAATGACAGCGTTTCTGATATTATAAGAAAAACCAATGAATATACCCGAAATGAAGTAGAAAGAAAAAAAAATAAAAGATATGGAACCCTCGCATTCTTTTATCGCCCTTTTTTCCGATTCTTCAAAACATATATACTGAAAGGAGGTATACGAGACGGTAAAGAAGGCTTTATAAAAGCCTGCCTGGAAGGATATTATCAATTTGTAATGCTCGCAAAGCTCACAGAACACCATAAAGGCAATCATACAGATAATAAATAAAGTTCACCAAAAAGAATCTAAACACATATATACAAGCCACCATGCAACCTGTTTTTCCTTTAGTTTCAATCATAACTCCAGTGTATAATGCTGAGAAATATTTAAAAACATGTATAGATAGTGTCTTAAAGCAGACTTACACAAACTGGGAACTAATCCTGGTAAATGATGGAAGCACAGACGGCAGTTTAGATATTATAAAACAATATGCACAACTCGATGTCCGAATTAAATATATAGATAAAATCAATGAAGGACCATCCTTATCCAGAAAATCAGGCACAGAGCAAGCAAAAGGGAAGTACATTCAATACCTGGACAGTGATGATTTTCTGCAAGAAAATGCGATTGAATATTTAACTGATAAAGCAGAAGCAACCAATGCAGAAGTTGTTGCTGCCCCTTTCTTTTTCTATTACTCAGAAAACAAGATGGACATTTCCGGGCATTTTTCATTTCAGGAAATGACAGGTATGGAATATTTTAACGAGATTCTTTCAGGAAGAGCTTATTGGAGTGTCTGGTCCAACTTTCTTTCCCGTTCTCTTTTTGAAAGAAACGATATATCATTCGTTCCGGAAATATCTTTCGGTGAAGACGCCATATTAATGGTACAACTATTATATCACACACAAAAAGTAGTAGCTTTGGAACAGCCCATTCTCTATTACAGACAAATAGAGTCGTCCATTTGCCACGATATAACCCCTAAAAGACACGAAGACTTACGAACTTACACCAAGTGGATAGAAAGATTCATGATAGAAAAAGGCTTATACGAATCCTATCGTAACAACCTAATACTAAAAAATATAGAAATGGCTTTTTTATGCATGCATTGGGGATATTATGAGAATGCAGACAAAGATATGAAGCGTATTGTCAAAGATATAAAAAAGCGTCCGCAATTGCTCAAATGCCTGCCGGGAAGACAAAGAAAAATCATCAAAGTATACCGCTTCTCTTCCTGGCTGGGATTTCTAAACCTGATGCATTACAAAAAACAAGGGAAATTATAATTCAATCCAATTCTACATCTGCCGTATGCACCTCTATTTTCTCTATATCCGGTAATTGAAGATAATCTCCATAGAGACGGGTCAGATACTTGTCGACACTTCGGGGAGCAGGAAAGTAGCTCCCTTCAAACTCCACCTGTGAAAGAGGAAACAATTCACTCTTTCTGCGAGATATCGAGAACCAGCTTCCCCAAGTATGCCTGACTTCGTCACGAATACTTACCCATGACCAAAGACGAATCCAGAAATATCTGACCGACAAGAAAAACCACTTCCGGACAATCAGCTTTTCTCTTTTCTGCCTGTCTTTCTCCAAAGCAGCCTTGTCTTTCAGCTTCTGATGCTTTCTGACAAACTTCCGTGCCAGCTTTTCCGACAATGGTTCCAAAGGAAACAAGTCAACATACACTCCTTTATACTTATAAAAGATATCTGCATCATGTGTCTCTTTAATCACAGAATGTAAATCCCTTAATTTCCCAAAAGGATAAAGATAATGTGTATCTGTTTTATGCGTTTGCAAAGCATATTTTGAGTCTATTTCCCGTCCAAGAACTTTCACAAGCTTCAAATAATCTTTCCGAAGCATCTCAATATCCAGATCATCGTCCCAAGGAATGAAGCCGCCATGCCTCACCGCCCCCAAGAGAGTTCCGGAGCTTAACCAGTAAGAGATATTGTGCTTTTTGCATACACCGTCAATATACTTCAGCATTTCCAACATACGTAATTGGTGGTTGCGCAACGATGAACCATCCGGATTAAAACGCTCTCTCAATTCTGCTTGATTGGCCATAACAGTTTCATTAACGGTTAGTTATCATATCGTATATATTAGATGCAAAAAAGACATCATGAAGCCCCAGTCCAATATTATACGACAAAATTCGCTCCTTATCATTTTCCCGGCCACGGCATGTTCCATCAAGTACATCTCCTATCTCATTAAACCATTTAAATTGATTGAAATACCGGAAGCTTCTAACGTGCTCAGTATCGTCAGCAAAAACCTTATCAAAAAACAGATCACAATTTTGAAAGCCACGCGTGTGCACCGGAACCAACAATATACCGGGTTTAAACAATGCATCGTTTCCTATTAAAAGTCCGTCCGCATCAGTGATACAGGACACCAAGACATCCGCATCTTCCACTAATTCCTCCATCGTATCCACAACGCTAAAAACGACATTTCCAAATGTTCTAAAATAGTCAATGAAATACTCTGCCTGATCTTTATAACGAAATAAAACGACTTGAAATATTTCATCCGGGAAACTGCTCAATAGACAAAGCAATGTCGCTCTTGCCGTATTTCCCAATCCGATGAAAGAATATTTCCGGGCGGAAGAAGAACGCAGCGTTTTAATTGCCAACGTAGCTACCGCCCCTGTGCGCATGCTTGTTATCCAATCCGCATTTATCAACGCCAGCAACTCTCCATTTGCACTATTGTAAAGCAGTATATCACTACTTAAAGAAGGGGTTCTACCCAATATACGAGACACTACTTTAACACCGAACCGCTCTTTATCCGAAGGGAGCAAACAAGGCATAGTAGTAAAAAAATCATTTCCTGCAGGGTGCACAGAAACTTTTGCCGGCAATTGGCTATCCTTTTTCATCCGGAAACTTTGTGCAACCCAATCCACACACAAAGAAGGAGAAATAAATAAATTTTCTATTTGCTGGGAATCGATAGTAATCATATTCTGTTATTTATAACGCTCAGCGCGTCAATCAGTCGGTTGTTGTCTTTCTCACTCCGTACCGCAATACGGATATAATTTCCACCATTAAATGCCGATTTCGCAGAACAGTCTTTTATAAGAATATTATGCCGTTCAAGCAACAACCGGGTTAGCTCCCCGGCACTATAGTCAGAAATAATCTCACATAAAAAATAATTGGCTTGCGAAGGGATAACCCTCAGATAAGGAATTTGCTGCAACAAGCCCCAAAAACGTTCCCGTTCCACAACAAACTTCTTACAAGCCCTCTGATAATCATCTTCGTATTTGCCAAAGATTTGCATATAAAATTCGGCAAACGAATTGATATTCCAGATAGCTACATCTTTTCTAATGCTGTCAATCAGTCTGGTGTCAGAAGTAGCAAGTACCCCTAAACGAAGTCCGGGCACACCATAAGATTTTGAAATACTCTTTATTATAATAAGATGTCCATTCTTTTCCAGAATATCATTTGAGAGAAGCGAGTTCAGCTTGCCTTCTGTAGAAAAGTCAACAAATGACTCATCAATAATCAACCGGATATTTTTGCGCTGAGTCCACCTTATCAGATTCTGCACATCCGGTATAGATATAAAATTGCCCGAAGGATTATCCGGATTAATCAACAACAACGAAGAGACAGGCTTATCTTCAAAAAAAGCTTGAAGTTCCTCAACCGTATAAGTAAAATCTTTATTATTCGGAACATATGGAATCACCGTCCGATTATCCAACCGGTTAGGATATTCCTCAAAAGTGGGAAATACCACACCTATGTTACCGCTAAGCTTTTCCATCAGACTTTTAATTAATTCGGCGGCGCCATTACCTACACAAGCAAATCTTTGTTTTATACCAAAATACTTAGCAATCAAAAGACTGTTGACATTCATCCCCGACGGATATTCCGTCAATAAAATATCAAAATTAGCTTTCATTTCCTCCCGCATACGACGAGTAGGGAAATAAGGATTAACCAAATAACAGAAGTCTAAAAGATTAGGGAAGCGCCAATATCCTCCAAAACGTTTCTGATAAAGCGATACTTGTTTTCCAGAAGGAGCAAAAAGAGATTCGGCAATATCCAAGTCCTGAACATCGTCTATCTCATACCATTTCTGTCCGGTCAGTGGAAGGGCCTTCAAATCGCAGTTATCCAGCAACGTTATAACACGCAGCACCTGCTCGTAATATTCATTATTGCCCAACGCTTTAGTATAGGCCTCCAGGAACGGAACATAATGTGTCGTTAAGAACTCTTTACTGAATTTATAAACATTCGTAGTTTTATAGTATTGTTCCGCATCACTGTATTTAAATGCTTTCTTCGGTATGAAGTTTACAATGTTATTTTCATCATCCAAACGCACCATTGTACCGTCCATCCAAGTTTCATACTTATCCACCAAAGCTAAATTAGGATAAGGATTGTCCAAGATCAGACGAAATAAAGAGTCTTCAAAAATCAAGTCCGATTCTATCAATAAAGTATCATCTTTCTGCAATTCTTCCTTTGCCAAAGATAAAGAATATATATTATTCGTTTTATCATAAATCTTATTCTCTATATATTCTATGGCAAGTCCATTATAGGTATTTCCTAAAAAAGCCCTCAGTTCTTCTCCCTTATACCCTATTACAATAATGATCCGCGTCAGGGGTAAAGAAGACAGTTGAGTTAAAACACGCTCTATTAAAGTTATTCCATTAACTTTAATCATACATTTTGTATTGTTCTTTGTCAGTTCGCCCAGACGTTTTCCCATCCCGGCAGCCAGAATAACTGCTTGCATGTTTATATTTTAAATATTAATACGTTATAACTTTAAAAGGATAAGAAATCCAATGAATGCAAAAGTCGAGTTTTTTTATAACATGAGCAAATTCTATGCATTAATCTTAATTGAAAGTCAATAATTTTAAAAGCATGAAGAGCACATTATCTATATTTTTCCCAGATATTCGTTTCAACATCAAGGACGCCAATCTTTTTTCTTAAAATAGAAATTGAAAAAGTAGTATGGCTTCCAGAAATAAACAATTTTCCTCAAACGTTTATAACACCGAGGCTCTATCTCTTCTTTCGACAAATAAAGCAAAATTTTCAACTTTTGCCTCATATCCTCAATCGGTTCCCAAAAATACATCACTTTGGTCATCGACAGAATCTGTTTGAATAAAGCAAAACAGATATTTATAATTCTCGTCAATTCAACATAAAGTTCTTTTCCCTCGAACAAAGCCTGTTCTTTTATAAATTGTATCCGTGCAAACTCTGACAAAAAATGATGATACAAGTTCAAAGGCTTAACAGTATGGCAAATACTTCCCTGGCGTTCTACATAAAAATAAAACGCTTTGTCAATCCATGCTATCCTCTGACACAGAAGTATACATTGATGCATCGCCGCCCTATCTTCATAAAGAACTCCCTCGGGAAAAAGAAATGAATCAAACAGTTCCCTCTTAAACAGCTTCGTACAAGCCGAACAGCTCATTTTCTCCTGCATCATTTCCCTTAAAACTTCACGTCGAGAACACAGATAAACCTCCCCGGAGTTAGGATAGGGAGAGTCAGTGTGCATATCCGGATATTCATAACAAAAATTACAATACGTCATATCAGCCTGATTCCGTACCAATGCATCAACCATTTCCTCATACATAGTGGAGGATATATGATCATCACTATCAATAAAACCTATATATTCAGATGTTGCTTCTTTAATACCGGCATTGCGTGCCGTCGAAAGATCTGCAACAGGCAAATGGAGAACTTTGATACGCGAGTCAAGCTTAGCATATGCGTCGCACATTGCAGGAGAATCGTCTGTTGAAAGATTATCTACCAGAATTATTTCAATATCTTTCAAAGACTGGTCTCTCACTGACTCTACACACTTGCGAAGATAATCTGCAGTATTATGAACCGGAATAATAACACTTACTATACTCATTTCCAAACCCTTTTCTATGCATAAATGCATTTAGTTACAACAAAAATACAAATAAATATCCGCCTTGACAAGTTTACAAAAATATTTCTTATATTTGTCGAAAATCCAAGCTACTAATGTCAAAAAAGAATATTTTAATTACAACCTCGGTTTTTCCATACCCACTTAACTCAGGAGGAGCACAAGCCCAGTATCATATGATTAATGCTCTTCGAAAAAAAATGCAAATCTCTTTTGCATATGTTTCTACAAATATAAAAAATGAAACGGCTTTAAAAAAAGAGTGGCCTGATGTAAAATTTCATCCTTATCAAGAGCAGCGCCCTTGCTGGCTCATCAGAAAATACAGAAAGAAAATA
>CAJJNP010000124.1 GCA_905193145.1 uncultured Odoribacter sp.
CAAAAGAGACGTTTTCAAGAACAGTTGTTTTTGGAAGTGGATGAAGAGGTAGAAAAGGAGAAGCGTAAAATTCCTTTTATGGCATTACAGATGGTGGTGGAGAATGCCATTAAACACAATGAAATCACTCGGCAAAGACCTTTGTATATTCATGTCTATATAGAAAAAGATGTATTGATTGTAACAAATTCTCATCGTCCACGTTCAGGTAGTTTGAGGGACTCGTTGGGAGTAGGCATTGAGAGTATCCGGAAAATATATGACTATTATTCGGAAAATGCTCAAATATCTTGTGGGGTGGAGGGTGAATTGTACATATGTCGTCTACCTTTGTTGTAAATGAATAATTATTCACTCCTTGTTTTTGTAGGTTTGCTCCTCGTTTTTGCGAGTTTATGCCTTGACATTTGATAATAGTGTTGGTGTGTGTTAATATTGTGAAATGCATAAATATTGACACGAAATGAATAAGTACTATTTAATTGCAACTTTGTTTGTATTGGCTTTGGTCGGGGAGACGGCTGAAGCATCTTCTTGGGGCTTTAGGAAACGGAAAAAAATGAAGTCAGACACGACTTCAACCATCAAGGACAGTTATAGTGATTGGGTGAAGAATGCTGAGACTCGTGACGGAATGTTGCGTATCCACCGTATTGATAAAGATTGGTATTTTGAGATCCCCGATTCTGTTTTTAATCGGGATTTGCTGATTGTTAATAAAGTTTCTGGAGTACCATATGAATTAAATGATGCAGGACTTAATAAAGGTATGTCCTACGAAGATAAGATGATACGTTTTCGTAAAGATGAAGCGCAGGGTAAAGTATGGGTGACAACATGGAATCCGCAGGTTAGTGCACCGGAGGGTGACGCTATTGCACGTTCTGTGAAAGATAATTATCGGGAGGCTGTGATAGAGCAGTTTCCAATTGAAAGATATAATTCAGATTCAACGGCTATTGTTGTTAAAGTGAACAAGGTTTTTGATGGTAGCGAAAAGAGTTTTAATGATTTATTCGGTAGTATATCATTGAGTAGCGCTTCTCTGAAAAAGGATTTGTCTCGGATAGATGCTATGAAAGCTTTTCCTCAGAATGTAGTAGTGAAGGCCTTCTTGACAGCTCAAGTTATGGACAGTGGTGTAGATGTTCCGTTGACAGTGGAAACAACTACTAATATTGTATTGTTGCCTGAAAAACCGATGGTTCCTCGTTTTGCGGATGATCGGGTTGGTTTCTTTTCAACACCGCATTATTATTTTAATGATAGTCAGCAGGCTGTGGAAACGAGGGAGTTTGTGCATCGCTGGCGTCTGGAGCCAAAACCGGATGATGTGGAGAAATATAAGAGAGGGGAATTGGTAGAGCCGGTTAAACCGATTGTATTTTATATTGATCCAGCAACTCCTAAGCAGTGGAGAGAGCAGATTAAGGCTGGGGTATTTGACTGGCAGGCTGCTTTTGAAGCAGCAGGATTCAAGAATGCCATAATAGCTAAGGATGCTCCTGTCGATGATCCGGATTTTGATATTGATGATGTTCGTTATTCTGTGATTACGTATGCAGCCTCTCAGCAGGCTAATGCAATGGGACCATCTGTGATAGATCCGCGTTCCGGTGAAATTATCGAAGCTGATGTGGTGTGGTGGCATAACGTAATGACTTTATTGCACACCTGGATTCGTGTACAAAATGGTCCTGTCGATCCAAGGGCACGTTTGAATACTTTTGATGATGAATATATGGCAAGTGCTATTCGGTTTGTTTCTTCGCATGAAGTTGGACACACATTTGGTTTAAAGCATAACATGGGTGCTTCCTGGTCGTTCCCGGTAGATTCTTTACGTTCGCGTACATTTACTGCTAAAATGGGTGGTACAGCCAGTTCTATCATGGATTACGCTCGTTTTAATTATGTTGCGCAACCAGAAGATCATGTGGAACGTTTTACTCCAGTAATCGGCATTTATGATAAGTATGCAATCAATTGGGCATACCGTTGGTTGGATGCTAAAGATCCTCATGAAGAGTTGCCTGTATTAAATAACTGGATAACTGAGCATTCTGGAAATCCGTTATATTGGTATGGCGAACAGCAGGATCCGAAAGACCCTATTGATCCTAGAGCTCAGGATGAAGATCTTGGAGATAATGTGATTCTGGCTAATCGTTATGGTATCATGAATTTGAAACGAATTGTTCCGAATATCGTAGAATGGACAAAGGAGGATGGGAAGAATTATCTGGAAGCCGGTAAGTTGTTGATGGCTGTGATTAATCAATGGAGCTTATATGCAGGGCATGTGACTGCCAATGTCGGGGGATTCTATATTAATAATCCGGTAGGAGAGGAGGATTTTGACCGTTATATTCCAGTGGAAAAGGCGCGTCAGAAAGATGCTGTGAGATATCTTATTGATGAAGTGTTCATTGTTCCGGAATGGCTTTTTGGCGCTGATGCCTGGAAAAAAAGCTATCCTGTGCGTAATTCTCCTGCAGGAGCAATAGAGTATTCTCCTTACAATACAGCTCGAGAATTGCAGTATGCGGTGTTCTATAATTTAATGAAAGATGATCGTCTGTTACGAATGTATGAGGCAGAGGTTATGGTTGGTAAAGAGAATACATATACACCGGAAGAGATGTTTGATGATTTGTTTAAAGCTGTTTTTAAAGGTTCGATTGAGGGACGAAATCTTTCGTTGTTTGAGCGTATGAGCCAGAAAAACTATGTTGATGCAATTATTGTTAGTTCTAATAAAGCAGTAGAAAAGACGACAAAGAAAGCTCTTCATCATGGACATGTATGTTGTTATGCTGCGCAGAAGGCTACATTCTCTCTACCTGTAGATGCATCCGTGCAATTGAGAAATCTGCATTTTTCGTCGATGAACAGGGTGTCTGAAGCTGTTTCTGTAAAAAGAGGGGCTTTGTTACGTGTATTGCGGTTGGCTGAGAAAAATCGTAATAATGGTGATATGGCAACTCGTCAACATTATGAGGATTTGATTATAAGAATTAAAGAAGCTTTGAATATGAAATAGCCAATAAGAAACCATACAGACTAAATTACTTGAAAATATGAAAAACATTATTTTGTTGATAATCTTGTGTTTGCCGATTGTTACATTTGCACAAGATACAAAGAAAATCAGTGGTCAGGTGTTGGAGGCTGCAACTGGGCAGCCTTTACCTGGGGCTACCGTTTTTATCGATCCGGATTCTCCTGAGTCCAAGGATTACTCTCCGGCAGGAACCGTGACAGATATAAATGGATATTTTGAATTGGTGTTGCCTGCTGCGGTAAAATATGTAGTGGTAAGTTTTGTGGGGTATGAGGCATTGAAGGCTGATATCTCTAAAGGTAAAGAGTTTACTTTCCGCTTGAAAACCGATAATAAACAGTTGGATGAAGTTGTCGTGACTGGTTATCAGCAGATTGATAAACGGAAAGTAACTTCTGCCATTACAACAGTAAAAGCTGATGATATCAAAGTTGTAGGCATTGCATCTGTAGATCAGATGCTGGAAGGACAAGTGGCAGGTATGATGGTGACTCCAACCAATGGTGCTCCGGGTGCACCGGCTAAAATGAGAATTCGTAGTACAGTGTCATTAAGCGGGAGTACCGATCCATTGTGGGTGTTGGATGGAATGATATTAGAAGGAAATGATATTCCATCAGATTTTGGAGATAAGGATAATATAGACAATTTGTATAATACTTCCATTGCAGGAGTAAATCCGGCTGATATTGAAAATATTACAATATTGAAAGATGCTGCAGCAACAGCTATCTATGGAGCAAGGGCTGCCAATGGTGTCATTGTTATTACAACCAAAAAGGGGCGTTCCGGTAAAATGCGTGTGAATGCATCTGCTTCTGCTTTTGTGACTACCCGTCCGAAATTGAGTAAATTGAATTTGATGAATTCTTCGGAAAAGGTTGATTGGGAATTGGGAATTGCTGCTCGTCCAGAATTGGATAAAATGGAAAATGGAACAGAAGGTGGTGTGAGAAGAATTTTGGCAAAATACGATCAATTAAATGTTTATAGAGAGGGTGGTTTTGCTGCAATCTCAGCAGATGCGCAGAATGAAATTAACAATTTGCGTAATATAAATACTGATTGGGGTAAAGAAATATACCAAGCGGCTGTCAATCAGCAATATAATTTGAGCTTATCCGGTGGTTCTGATTTTGCTCGCTATTATGCGTCAGCGGGTTATTATAAAGAAAGCGGGACGACTATCGGTACCGGATTTGAGCGTTTTAACATGACCTTGAAAACTGATTTTAATTTGCATGAGAAAGTAAATATGGGCATTTCGTTGTTTATGAATCATAATAAACAGACTAGCTATTTGACAGATGCTGATGCTTTTATTAATTCGTCCCGTTATACAAGAACAGTAAATCCTTATCTTGAAATTTGGGATAAGGAAGGAAATTATGTTTATGATCCCGATATTCAAGGTAAAGACAGTCAGTTGTTGGATTTCAATTATATAGAGGAACGTGAAAATACAGATTATTATTTGAAAACCCTTTCTCTGAAGCCAATGGTGACGTTGGATTATAGACTAATTGATGGTTTGAGATTCTCAACACAACTCGGAGTATTATTCGATCGTTCATCAATGGAGAAGTTAGCAGAAGAAGAATCGTATTATGTTCGTAAATATCGTTATGGTATTGTTTATAATGGAGATTACTTTTTGCCGGAGGGTGCTATTATTCAAAATCAGAATACAGATATGTCACAGTATCATTGGAAATTGCAGGGAGAATTTAACAAGACTTTAGGGGGAATGCATACGGTGGATGTAATGGCTGGGATGGAGATGCGTGGCGATAAGACTACTCGTATCAGTACCAAGGGATTTGGCTACGATCCGAAAGCATTGACTACACAGCCTGTCATTATCCCTGAGGGATATAGTTCAGCAAATTCTTCTTCTTTGCAGCAGTACAAGAAGGAGTTGTACAATAATCGCAATCTGTCATATTTTATGACAGCTTCTTATACCTATGCAGAGCGTTACACTTTTTTTGGTAGTTTGAGATATGACGGTTCTAATTTGTTTGGTGTTGCGAAAAAATACAAATACTTGCCTTTATGGTCTGTATCTGGAGCTTGGAATGTTAGTCAAGAGGCATTTTTAGAAGATGCTGATTGGTTGAGTAATTTGAAGTTACGTGCTTCTTATGGTATTCAAGGAAATGTAGATAAAAATACTTCGCCTTATATTGTGGGCTCTTGGAGCACAACGTCTATTTTGCCTGATAATAATGAACAGACAATAACTGTGACTTCTCCTCCAAATCAGAATTTGCGTTGGGAAAAAACCAGTAATTGGAATGTGGGAGTAGATATGGGAGTATTTCAAAACCGAATTACTTTTAGTGTAGATGCTTATCATCGTGTTAGTGATGATTTGATAGGGATTCGGGCCATTGCTGGTGAAAATGGATTTGATAATACTACAATGAATTGGGCGAAATTGACAAATAAAGGATTTGAGTTTGCCTTGTCTACGGTGAATATCCGTACGCACGATTTCCGTTGGAAGACGGATTTTAATATTGCGCACAACAAGAGCAAGGTAAATAGAATTCTGGTTCGTGATGAAGAACGTTTGCCTTCAATCGAAGGGTATTCTGTCGGTGCAAAATTCTCTATAAAAACAGCAGGTGTAGATGCAAAAACCGGTATGCCTCTCTATATGAAAGACGGACAAGCGGTATCAATGGTCGATTATTTTAAAATCACACCGTTGGACCCGTATATTCCGATAGCAACGACTTCTTTAAGTAATGAGGAATTCAGGGATTTATTTACGTACGAAGGAACCACAGAACCTAAATTTACCGGTGGTTTTATAAATCGTTTTTATTATAAGAATTTTGATTTGACGATATCAACCAGTTTTATCTTGAAGCAGACAGTACAGGAACAGCCGTTTTATTCGCCGACAGATTGGTATGCGGGACAAAATTACTCCAACCGGATGTTAGATGTATGGTCTCCTGAAAATCCTAACGGTAAATATCAGGGATTGTTGGGAACAGATATGATGAATAGTGACATGTATCTTGCCTATACTTGGTTTGACACAGATTTTGGTCGTACAGCTTTTCAGAATTATGATATCTGGTATAAAGAAATGAGTTATTTACGGGTGAACAGTATCCGTTTGGGATATAATTTGGGTGAGCGGGCTTTAAAAAAACTTCATGTTTCAGCTGCAAGAATCAGTTTTGAAGCACGAAATCCGTTTGTGTTCGGTAGTTCTTATAAAGGATATTTTGATCCGGAAACTTATGGCAATATTTATGCACAGCCCCTCCCCAAGACTTTTTCATGTGGTCTTGAGTTGACATTTTAGTAATGAAACCGATAAAAAATAAAAGAGATGATTAAAAAGTCTGTTAGTATATATATTGGAATTCTTCTGGCATTCTCTTCCTGTGATTATTTGGATGTGAAACCTGCCGGACAGGTAATTCCCGAAACTGTGACGGAATACCGCGCGTTGATGACTAGAGGATATGATGCTTATCCTCCTTTTAAAAATCTGTTAAGTGCCCGAGCAGATGAGACTTTTCCTTCCGCACAGAGTTCTTCTGCTTATGGAGACTATATCAGTGTTGCTTTGTGGAATGAAGCAAATCCGGGTGAGTATACACCATCCTATCCGTGGACGATGATGTATAATACAATCTTTTATGCCAATAGTATTATTGAAAACATTGATGGGGCAGAGATTGACGCTAAAGAAGATTCTCGAGAACAGCTAAAGGCTGAAGCTTTGTTGATGCGGGCTTATGTACATTTTCAATTGGTGAACCTTTATGCAGCTCCATATAATCGTACAACGGCTGCGACAGAAAGAGGCATTCCTTTGTCTTTGAAAATAGATATCGAGCAGAAATATATTCCGCAAACAGTTGAAGAAGTGTACAGTCAAATATTGTCGGATATCCATATAGGAGAGGAGTTGATGAAGGTAGAACAGCAACCATTGGAAACTCGGTACCGTTTTTCGCGTCGTGCAGCTAAAGCTTTAGAAGCAAGGGTACATCTTTATCGCGGTGATTGGCAGGCAGCTTTGAATGCAGCTGAATCTTTGATGCCGTGCGAATTGGAAGATATGAATGCTATGGGTTATATTTCTCCCTATAGATATGATTCGAAGGAGGCTATTATGACATTGGATGAAGTGACCGATCGGTATTTTATGAAAGGGAGTTTATATATCATAGCAAATCTGGTGGATAAATACAATAAGACAGGAGATCGTCGTTTTACTGATTATTATATTGAAAATAATGGTCAATATTGGCCCAAGAAGGGATATGGAGACAATGTGCGCATGACATTCCGTAGCGGGGAAATTTATCTTATAGCAGCAGAGGCAGCCGCTCATTTGGATGGACAGTTGGACGTATCTAAAAATTATTTGAAGCAATTGATGGAAAAAAGGTTGACGACTGATTATTATTCGAAAAAAGTTGTCGAGGTGGATAACATGAATCAAGAGCAATTGTTGGCAGAAATAGCCGATGAACGTGCTCGTGAATTGGCTTTGGAGGGACATCGTTGGTTTGATTTACGCCGTACGACACGCCCGGAAATTGTTAAAGAATATACCGACCAAGAAGGAGTACGGCAGACAGCTGTTCTACATAAAGATGATCCGCGGTATACGATTCGTTTTCCTAAAGAAGCAACGGCCAATAATCCTGAATTGAATTAAATAGAGCTTGATAATAATTGAAGGCGCAAGACCAATTGAATCGTAATGATTTGGTTGGTCTTGCTTTTTTTATGAGGATAAGCGGGAATGTTTGCTAAATATGCATAACTTTGTAAAGTTTAAAGATATAATCGTGTATAATGACTGCAGTAATTATAGAGGATGAACCGCTGGCTTCATTAGAGTTATGTAAGGTATTGGGAGATGTAGCTCCCGAAATAAAGGTAATTACATGCTTGGAAACTGTTAGTGAGAGTATAGAGTGGCTGCGGGAAAATAAGGTTGATTTAATATTCAGTGATATTCATCTGGGAGATGGGCAGAGTTTCGATATTTTCCGTCAGGTAGATGTGGAAGCTCCAGTTGTATTTGTAACGGCTTATGATGAATATGCATTAGAGGCTTTTAAAAATCAAGGGATTGCTTATATCCTAAAGCCTTATGATACTGAAGAAATTAAAAATACAATTCAAAAAGTAGAACAATGGTGGGGGATGGGTATGGAGACCTCTAAAAATAGTCAAGGTGGCTATCAGGAGCGTTTTCTGGTTCAACTGGGGGCACGGATTAAATCTGTGCCGGTAGCAGAGGTCGCTTATTTTATGGCAGATGGTAAATATTTGATGCTTTATACTTTCGATGGTATGGGGTATGTGGTAGACCAGACGGTTGCACGGATTGAAGAACGACTAGACCCGCATATCTTTTTTCGCATAAATAGAAAATTCATCATTAATTTTAGTGCCATTCGCGATATGATACGCTATTCTAATAGCCGAATTAAAATAATTCTTCATCCGATACCACCTGAAAATATAGAATCGATAGTAAGTACTGAGCGTTTAAAGGAATTTAAAGAGTGGCTAAATCGTTGATAATTAAAGTTTGAAATCCTTTACAAAGTTTTTATAGCTTTTTTAAAGTTCAAATTTCAGTAGTTCCATAAAAGTATGTACTTTTGCGGGAAATGCTGAAATGAACATAATTATTTTCTTGAATTATAATGGTACTTAGCTTACTATCGGACAATTGGCGACTTGTGTTAGCAATGATGCTGGCATTGGTTATCGGTTGGAATCTGAGAGTTCCAATTTTTAAATTGGCTATTTTAAAGAATTTTGTGGTAAAACCCAATAAACGTTCTTCACATATTGGCAGTATTCCCAATATTGGAGGTATCATTGTATGGTTGTCTTTTCTGATTTCCTTTATGCTTTTTGCACGTTTTGATGAAACTCGTGAATTTCAGTATATGTTGTTGGGTGTTTTCTTGATATTTGTTACCGGTATATACGATGATTTGATTCAAATATCGCCGCGAAAGAAGTTGAAGGGAGAGATACTGGGAGTGCTTGTCTTGGTGGTTGGCGGTGGTTTCTATTTCAGCGAAATGCATGGTCTGTTTGGGTTGCAGCTGATAAGTCCTTGGTTTGGTATCCCATTGACATTTATAGGTTTGATCGGTTTGATTAATGCCATAAATTTGATTGACGGTATTGACGGTCTTTGTTCTGGAGTGGCTTTGATGGATTGCTTGGCTTTTGGCAGTTTCTTTTATGTTGTAGGCTATGTGGAGTATGCTTTGTTATGTTGCATCCTTTTCGGAGCCATTGTTCCCTTCTTTTTTATCAACCTTTTTGGTAAGCGTTCGAAAATGTTTATGGGGGATTCCGGTGCATTGATGGTGGGATTTCTGTTAGGATTTATGGCAATAAAGCTTTGTAAACTGCCGGATGAAAGCTTGAACCAGTTTCAGTTGAAAGCTGTGCCTGCAGTGGCTTTCAGCGTGGTGGCAATTCCGGTGTTGGATACTTTGCGCCTTTTTATTTCCCGTTGGATGCGCGGAAAATCGCCTTTTGCTCCGGATAAACGGCATTTGCACCATAAATTACTGACGATATTTGATGGTGTGCACAAGAAAGCTACCTTTACAATTTTAAGTCTAAACTTGCTGTTTATCTTCTTAGGATATTGGGGGAGAAGTTGGTCGAACGAATTATTGATATTGTGCGACATTGTGTTGTTTTCGTTGATTTTTTATATTATAAATTTAATTGCCAAAAGAAAATTGGCTAACTAGAATAGATATTTGTTAATAATGAAAGGAATAGTGTTGGCAGGCGGTTCTGGAACAAGGTTGTATCCGATTACAAAAGGAGTGTCCAAACAATTGTTGCCTATTTATGATAAGCCGATGATATACTACCCGTTGTCGGTGTTGATGTTGGCCGGAATACGGGAAATTCTGATTATTTCCACTCCTCAGGATTTACCTTCTTTCCGGCGTTTGTTAGGAGATGGTTCTAATTATGGTGTAGAATTTTCTTATGCGGAACAGCCAAGCCCGGACGGATTGGCTCAGGCATTCATTATCGGTCGGGATTTCATCGGTGACGATGATGTTTGTCTGGTGTTGGGTGATAATATTTTCTATGGTCAAAGTTTTACACAAATGTTGCA
>CAJJNP010000125.1 GCA_905193145.1 uncultured Odoribacter sp.
AGGTTGGCGCCGAATTTCAAGAGAGAGTTACTATAACGTGACTCTCTCTTTTTTTGTGCATTTTTGATATCGAAATTTTTGTTAGATAGTGTTTTTATTTTTATATTGTCAGTGTGAATTTATCATTATGGTCCGGACCGTAGAGAAAATATAATTATCTAAATATGAAACATATGAAATCACTTTTTGTAATCGTTTTGTTTATGTTGCTTTCCGGACCGATTTTTGCGCAGCACCGGGATTTGAATAAACTGCCTCAAAAGGAGCGAGACTCATTGCTTGTGAAGATAGCCAATGAGGCCATTGACCGATATTCTACCGGTTACCTGAGACCGGGAGACAAGCCGTATATTGAAGATATGGGATATAAGTTGAGTGATTATTATCAGGCTCTTAATGAGCAGGAATATGTAGGCCGGTATATGTATTCAGTCTATTATCTGGCAACTGAAAAAGAGAAGGAGGTCTATTTTGGACGTAAAAAACGTGTGGAAGCACTTATTCTTGCAGATGTCGGAATGGTGACGGAAATTATTTATATTGACGATAATGGTTGGCGCAGGTATGCGTTGGAAAAAGCCGATCCTGCAGAAATAATTTCTAAGCGTAGGTTTAAGCCAGCTGAAGAATATCAGAAAGAGATAGAACGCAGTGGTCGTCCGACGATGGTTATTGTAGATTCTAGTGTGGCGAAACGTAAGATGGAGGAGCATATGCGGAAAAAGCGGGAGCTAGTGGCAAGGCTGCAACATCGTTACCGCTTGAAACAGGATTCCATCAGACGTCAGGATTCTATCAGGGCTGCTGAAAAAAAGAATATGCCGGATGTTTTTAAGACAGGTGAGTAATATTCCGGTAAGAATGACTTTTACGTTTCCTGTTAAAGGTTAGCTTATATAGTTGCTATATTTGCAAACTGAATAAGTTCGAGAACTGATTTTTAATATAATAAAAAATCTATAAGAGCGTGGAGAATATTTTGAATTCCTTGTTTGAGGCTCATTGGGGACATTGCCCCGACCGGTTGGAGGCTTTGCCTTTGTCCGGTTCTTCCCGTAAGTATTATCGTATTTTTGACGGCACCGACAGTTTTATAGGAGTTTGCCACTCCTCGTGGGAGGAGAATCGTCTTTTTATTGATTTCAGCCGGCATTTCAGGGCGCAAGGATTGAATGTCCCGCAGGTATTTGTCGTTTCTGCCGATGGTTTGGCTTATATCCAGGAGGATTTGGGCGGATGTATGTTGTTGGATGTGGTGGAATCCGGGCGGAGAGGTGTGGCTTTGAATCCGGAGGTGTTGGAGCTTTACAGAAAAAGTCTGGATGAACTGTTGCGCATCCAGTTCTTGGGGAATGAGGGGTTGGATTATTCTCATTGTATTCCCCGTCCGGTATTTGACCGGAGATGCATAACTTGGGATTTGAATTATTTCAAGTATTGTTTCTTGAAATTGGCAGGAGCTTCTTTTTCTGAAGATTTGTTGGAGAATGATTTTGAGTTGTTATTGGAACAGGTGTGTAACGTGCCGGCGGATACGTTCATGTTCCGGGATTTTCAGTCGCGCAATATCATGGTGAAGGACGGAAAGGTGTGGTTTATCGATTATCAGGGAGGCAGGCAAGGAGCGTTGCACTATGATGTAGCCTCCTTGTTGTATGATGCTATTGTAGCCATCCCGGATATACAGAGGGAAGAGCTGTTGGATTACTATATAGGAGAATTGCAGCGGTGGCGTCCGGTGGATGCTGAGGTCTTTCGGAAGGATTATTATCGTTTTGTGCTTATCCGCTTGTTGCAGGCGATGGGAGCATTTGGTTTGCGCGGACTGTATGAGCGGAAACAGCATTTTATCGACTCGATACAGCCCGGTCTGAAGGGAATTCACGGATTGTTTGAATCCGGACGTTTGGGGGATGACTATCCTGAAATACGCCGGATTGTTTCAAATATGCTTCTGAGAGAGACGTAGGTTTCCGGTAGGATGGAGGCTATCTCGGAGATTGGCAGCCAGAATACCTCTTCTATATCCTCTTCTGTCTGAGGTTTCAGTTCGGGATGCGGAGGACACGACATGGCATACCAATAGGTTTTTTTCAAATACCATTGGTTGTTTCGGGGGTAGATATGAAGTGTGGAGCCGAGGGTGTCGGTGATTTGCACTTCTTTCAGACCGCATTCTTCTTCTACTTCGCGGACGGCGCATTGTTCGATGGTTTCGCCGGATTCCAAGTGGCCTTTGGGCAGATCGTACATTCCCAGACGTTTGATAGCCAGCAGGCAGTTGCCTTGCCGGACTACGCCGCCGGCAGCCTTGACATAGGTAAAGCAGGATTTGAATATTGCGAGCAGCTCTTCTACATCATCGTGGAATATGGCAGCTGTAAAGGGTTGGGGATGGTCGAGCAACCGCAGGATAAACTCTTTGGTGGCTTGAAATTCCCGGTGTTTGAACGAAAAGGTGGTTTCCTGAGTGAAATTCGTTTGTTCTGTCAGGAAAAAACAGCTATCTTTGAAAAATACTTTATACATTTGCAAAAGATTAGAATTATCATTACAAAAATAAGAAAAAATGAATACAGTTGCAGAAAAAGTAGCATCCTATTTGTTGGATATCAAAGCAATTAAATTGGAACCTAATCATCCGTTCACTTGGGCTTCCGGTTGGAAATCTCCGATTTATTGTGACAATCGTAAGACATTGTCTTATCCGGAGGTGCGTTCCTATATCAAAGAGCAGTTTGCTGCCCTTGTCCGCGAAAAATATCCGCAGGCGGAAGTGATTGCCGGAGTGGCAACAGGAGCTATTGCACAGGGTGTGCTGGTGGCTCAGGAATTGGGCTTACCGTTTATTTATGTGCGCTCGTCTGCCAAGAATCACGGTCTGGAAAATCTGATTGAAGGGGAATACAAAGCCGGTCAGAAGGTAGTGGTAATCGAGGATTTGATTTCAACAGGTGGATCAAGTTTACAGGCTGTTGAAGCTTTGCGCAATGCCGGATGTGAAGTGTTGGGTATGGCTGCCATCTTTACTTACGGTTTCCAGAAAGCTGTGGATAATTTTGTAAATGCAAAATGTGAATTGACTACATTGAGCAATTACAATGCCATGATTGATTTGGCGGTGAAAGTGGGATATGTCAAGGAAGAGCAGGTTGAAAAATTGAAAGAGTGGCGTTTGAATCCGGAAAATTATAAATAATATATTTATGTCAACAACAAAGATTGCAAGCGAAGTTTATAAGATTGACAGTCCGATCAGGGATGTGTATAAAATCCTTTCCGACTTTAACAGGATTGGTAAGTTAGTGGAGATGGCCAAGCAGATGGGAATGCCTCAGAATGCCCAGTTGGAAAAAATCTCTGAAAAGATAGAAAATGTAAGTTTTGTAGAGGATGCTTGTCACATCACAGTAAAAGGCTTGGGCGATGTGGTTGTGAATATCGTGGAACGTGAGGAACCGAAATTGATTAAACTGGGAGGGGGCGGAGTGCTGCCTTTCGAATTCAATATCTGGATTCAGTTGTTGGAAAATGCTCCTTACGATACCCGTATGAAAATTACTTTTCAAGGCGAGTTGAATATGGTGATGAAAATGTTGTTGAAAGGTAAATTGGAAAAAGGTATTAACCAGATGGCGGAGGGATTGACTAAAATTCCTTACAGTCTTTTGGCGAATATGAATATTTAAAATGTTTTTAGTTTATGATTTACGATTGATTGCTCAATCGTAAATCATATTCTTTTTTTATGCCCGTAGTTTTTGGGCGTGTACATGGCTTAGTTTTTCTTCTGCATAAGCCTTGGTTACTGTAATTTCTTTCTTGTCTTGCGAGGGCACTTCAAACATCAGGTCTGTCATGATGGCTTCACAGATGGAACGTAATCCGCGGGCTCCCAATTTGAATTCAATGGCTTTGTCTACGATATATTCATAAACTTCTTCATCAAATTTGAGTGTGATATTATCCAACTCGAAGAGTTTGATATATTGACGGATGATAGCATTTTTCGGTTCTGTCAGAATGTTGCGCAAAGCCTGACGGTCCAATGGCTCCAAGTAGGTGAGCACCGGCAGACGACCGATAATTTCCGGTATTAGTCCGAACGACTTGAGGTCTTGCGGAGCGATATATTGCAGGAAGTTTTCCCGGTCGATTTTTTCGATGGCCTGGCTGGCATGGAAACCGACAACCATGGAGTTCATACGGGCTGCGATTTTCTTTTCGATGCCGTCAAACGCTCCTCCGCAGATGAAGAGGATATTTTTGGTATTGACGGGAATCATTTTTTGGTCGGGATGTTTGCGTCCGCCCTGTGGAGGAACATTTACGATGGAGCCTTCCAACAGTTTCAGCAATCCTTGTTGTACACCCTCGCCACTGACATCTCGGGTGATGGAGGGATTGTCGCCTTTGCGGGCAATTTTATCCAGCTCGTCAATAAATACGATACCTTTTTCTGCTGCTTCCACATCATAGTCGGCAGCTTGAAGCAGGCGGGTCAGTATGGATTCGATATCCTCGCCTACGTATCCGGCTTCGGTCAGCACAGTCGCGTCAACGATGGTGAAGGGGACGTGCAGCATTTTGGCTATGGTACGAGCCAGCAGGGTTTTGCCCGTTCCGGTACGTCCTACCATGACGATGTTTGATTTTTCAATTTCTACATCGTCTTTGCCCGGTTTGTGGAGCAGACGTTTATAGTGGTTATAGACGGCTACTGCCAGGTGTTTTTTGGCTTCGTCCTGACCAATGACATATTGGTCGAGGAAGGATTTGATTTCAATCGGCTTCTTTACCTCCAGGTTATCCAGGTTGAGATTGGATTTTCCGCGCATCTCTTCCTGTACGATGTCATACGCCTGGGTGGCACAGTCATCGCAGATAAATCCGTCGGTGCCGGCTATCAATAGGTTTACTTCGTTGCGGGTGCGTCCGCAAAATGAACATTTATCTTGCATGTGTTATTGTTTTTTATTTCTCACCAATATGGTGTCAATCATACCGTATTCTTTCGCCTCTTCGGCAGTCATCCAATAGTCGCGGTCAGAATCCTTTTCCACTTTCTTGAACGGCTGTCCGGAGTGCTCGGATATAATGGTGTAAAGTTCTTTTTTCAGTTTCAGTACTTCCCGGGAAGTGATTTCAATGTCGGAAGCCTGTCCCTGCACGCCGCTCATCGGTTGGTGGATCATGATGCGTGAATGTTTCAATGCCGAGCGTTTGCCCTGTGTTCCTGCACACATCAGTACGGCTGCCATGGAGGCTGCGAGACCGGTACAGATAGTGGCAACATCGCAGTTGATGAACTGCATGGTGTCATAGATACCCAGACCGGCATAGATGGAACCGCCTGGGCTGTTGAAATAGAGCTGGATATCGCGTCCGGGATCGGAGGTCTCCAGAAACAGCAACTGTGCCATGATGATGTTGGCTACATCGTCATCAATGGGTACGCCCAAAAAGATAACGCGATCCATCATCAAGCGGGAAAATACGTCCATGGTGGCAATATTCAGTTGTCGCTCTTCGATAATGTTAGGAGTGATATAACTATTGGTGGCAGCCTGATAGCGATGAAGATTCAAACTGCTGATGCCTCTGTTATGTAAGGCATATTGTTGAAATTCGTCTTTTAGATTCATATTGTTCCGTTGATTTTTTTGCCGGACTAAGGTACAAAAAAAAGTTGAGAATGATGATGTTTGTTACATGATCGGGGAATATAAGTGTAACAAAACTTTGTTAGAATAAAAAAGAGCAACCGATAAGGTTGCTCTTGTGGTCCCACTTGGGCTTGAACCAAGGACTCCCTGATTATGAGTCAGGTGCTCTAACCAACTGAGCTATGGGACCTGCACTAGCGTGCGTTTCAGGATGTGTTTCCTTTAACGGGTGCAAATATAGGGATAAAATCTGAGTTTTTACAAATGATTTGAAGAAAAAATATTATTTTCGTTGGATATAAATGAATATGAACCATGAAAGTGTGCTTATTAGTCATAGGAAAAACGGATGCCTCTTATATTCGGGAGGGAATTGCAGAGTATGAAAAGCGGTTGACTCGCTATATTCCTTACGAAATGAAGGTATTGCCGGATGTGAAGAATGCAAAGAATCTGACGGAAAGCCTGCAAAAGGAGCGGGAAGGTGAAATGTTGTTGGAGCAGTTCCAGCCGGGAGATTTTGTCGTGTTGCTGGATGAAAGAGGACGGCAATATTCTTCGATGGAATTTTCGCAGTTTCTGGCACAGAAGATGTTGGGTACTGTTAAGCGGCTGGTGTTTGTGGTGGGAGGACCTTATGGTTTTTCCGATGGGGTTTATAAAAGGGCTAATGATAAGATATCGTTGTCTAAGATGACGTTTTCGCATCAAATGGTAAGGATGATTTTTGCCGAACAGATTTATCGAGCCATGACAATATTGAAGGGTGAGCCGTATCATCACGAGTAAATTATGAAGAAAAGAGCGTTAATAGTATTGTTTTTTGCCTGTATTTTATTGGGGGCAACCGGCTTGACGGAGTATCTGTTTTATCGTCAGGACGAAGCGGTGTGGGTTCAGAATTTTGAGAATCGCCTACATAAACAGGAAAAATGGGCGGATGATATATTGAAATCGTTCCGGGATAGTGTGCAGATAGGACAGGAGGATTGTGAAAAAGATGTTATCTTTTTGGTTTTTCATGAAGGTAAATTGTTCTTTTGGACGGATGAGTTGATGGGGAATAAAGAGCTTTACCGGTTGTTGACGCAGAGTGGTAATTTTGTGAAATTAGGTAATACTTATTATGAAGTCAGGCATAAATGTTATAATGTCCAAGATTATTTTGCGCTGTTACGTATCAAAGATGCTTATCCATATAATAGTAAGTATGTAAAAGATAAGTTTGGAAGTTTTTTGAAGATAGCAGAGGAAAATGCTTCGTTAGTGGAGGTTTTACCGGCGGGAGTTGCTGGAGCACATCTGATTCGGGATCATAATAAAGTGCCGCTATTTTCATTGATATATGATAAGGCTTATAAAGAGCAGGGGGCTAATTATGTTTTGATTATTTTGTATCTGATTTCTTTTTTATGTTTGTTCCATGTGTATGATGCATTGTTGAAAGTGACGGTGTCATGGAAAAAACAATTATTGATATTTGTCGGGTTTGTGGTATTGTTGGGATGCATCCGTGGTTTTATGCTGCATTATGAAATACCTTCTTGTATATACCGGTTACCTATATTTATGGATCATGTATCCGAAGGTCTTTTGGTGACTTCTATAGGGGATTTGATGTTGTCAACGTTTTGTATTTTTAATGTGATGTACATTACTTTTTACAATATCAAAATTAATTATGAAAATGAACTTTTTCGTCGTTACCGGTATTTAATAGCCTGTCTGTTTATTTTTGCTATTTTTCTATATGTAGATTTCTATAATTTTGCAATAGACTTAGTGGTGGCTAATATGAGTGTGCATTTAAATGTCGCTCAGTTGATTGATGTCGGAGTTGCTTCCATTATTGCTTTTATAGCCATCAGCTTGGGAGGACTTGTGATTTTGTATGGTATATTTGGCAGTGTGTTTTTTTTGCACCATTTCCTTTCTTTTAGAAGTATGGCGAGGATTACAACACTTGTGTGTTTCGTGTTGTGGGGTGTGAGTGATTTGTTGGAGTTGTATACTAATTTTTGGGATTGTCTTTTTATTTGGGGAGTCATGATGATCGTTACAGCCAACAAATATTTGTTGAAACGGGATATTCAACGAAGTGTCTATATGTTAGGCATTTTTTTGTTGTCTGTTTATATTGTGATGATAACTAAAAAGTATGAGCATTATAAGGAGCAACGTCAGCGTTTGGAGTATGCTACGGAATTGATAGAAGAGAGGGATTATAATTTTGAGAAGTATCTTGTGGAATTGAATCATGCGATTTGTTCTTCTACCGTGTTGGCTTTTTGGGCGGAATTGGGAAATGATGTACAGGCAGAGATGTTTTTACAGACCAATTTGTTGGATATGAAGGGATATAATTATTATTCAGATATCACGTTTTGCAGAGAGGGGGATCGTTTGGTGTTAGCTGATAAGGGGAATCAGTGTGATTGTAGAGCCTATTTTGATCAAATTATAAAGAGTGCAGGATACCGTCTGGGACAGACAAATTTTTATGCTATTCGTGTATTTGACGGTTTTGTGACTTATATCGGCCGTTTCCATTTTGGTGATGTGGATTTGTTTTTGCGTTTCGATGCAGAGAAAGATGAAGGTGGAATTGGATATCCTCAAATATTGTCCAGGAAATCAGGTATTGTTAATGATCCGGTATATACTTATTCGTATGCAAAATATTTGAAAGGAGAGTTGGTTTCTTCCAGTGGAGAATTTGTTTATGGCAAAAAGTTGAAACATTGGGGTGATAATAAAGGAGCTGGTGTATTGATGGTAGATAAAGATCATTTTTCTCATATGCTAATAGCTGTTGATGATTATAATACATTGATTATTAGTTTGCCGGAAAGGATGTTTGCATTGTATTATATGAATGCACTTTATACTTTTTTAGTGTGTATGTTGCTTGCTTCTTATGGGTTGTTTTTTAATTTCAATAATAATTCAGCTTTCAGCAAGGGGACGCTAAAGGCTCGTATTAAGAATAGTGTTATTTCTTTGATTTTCTTGTTGCTGGTATTGCTGACTGCTTTAAGTATTTTTATTAATACAAAGAGTTTTGAAGGACGGCATAAAGCGAAGGCTATCGAGTTTTTGAAATATGTGAATAGGGAATTGGAGCAATTAGATTGTGTAGATAGGATGCAATGTCCTGATATTGTCAATACTTTATCTAATATGTCGGAGTTGTTGATGATTGATATTAATATCTATTCATTGGATGGAGAATTGGTTGCTACTTCGCGACCAGATATTTTTGAATTGGATTTCCGTGGATCTTTGATAAATCCTCGGGCTTTGCAAGCAATAAATAAGCAAGGAGCCACCAGTTATATAGAAAGAGAAGATATTGGAGAATTGAATTATATGGCAGCTTATATGCCCTTGGTGTTGGATAATGGAAAAACTTACATTTTAAATGTTCCTTACTTTGCTCAGAATGATGAATTGAATCTGGATATCATTATTATGATTGTGATAACGGTGAATATAGCGATTATTATGATGGTTGTGGCTTTTGTCCTTTCCGGATTGTTGGCAGAGAGAGTGACTAAACCGTTGAAATTGGTGAACGATAAATTGCGTAAGATGCGAATAGGAGGGAAGAATGAGAAGATATCTTATAAGGATAAGGATGAATTAGGGGTGTTGGTGCAAGAATATAATAATATGGTGGATAAGCTGGAAGAAAGTATCAGTCAATTGGCTCGAACTGAACGAGAGAGTGCTTGGAGAGAGATGGCTCGACAGATTGCGCATGAAATTAAGAATCCATTGACTCCTATGAAATTGAATATCCAATTTATGTTGCGTTCTTTGCAGATGGAGGATACGGAGAAGTTTAAGCAGCGTTTTAAAGATTTGTCTGCTATGCTGATGGAGCAGATTGATAATATGGCAGCTACTGCATCTACGTTTTCTGATTTTGCAAAAATGTCAGTTACACATAACGAGGTTTTGAAGTTGGATGAAGTACTAAGGAATTGTTCTTTATTATTTGAAAATGCGATAGCTACAATTCATTATGATGCTGAATCTAATTTGAATGTATATGCCGATAGAGAACAGATGCGTCGTGTGATTGTGAATTTGTTGAAAAATGCAGAGCAAAGTATTCCTGTTGAGCGGCAAGGAGAAGTTTGGATTACATTAAAGGGAATAGGGGATCAGGTGGAAATACGTATAAAAGACAATGGTTGTGGAATTCCTGAAGATATTCAGAAAAAGATTTTTGAACCGAATTTCACAACAAAATCAAGCGGCTCCGGTTTAGGCTTGGCAATTTGTCGTAGAATTATAGAAAATTTTGGAGGTGAGATAGGATTTACGACAACATTGGGAGTCGGTACTGAGTTTTATATTATTATGAATAAGTATGATGCTCAAGCTAAAGACTGAGTGGTATGATTGATTGCCATAATATCAGGGATTACTAAT
>CAJJNP010000126.1 GCA_905193145.1 uncultured Odoribacter sp.
TCTATTTTTTGAGTCGTCCTCGCCGTTTTGGAAAAAGTCTGCTTCTTTCTACATTACGGGCTTATTTCGAAGGTAAGAAGGATTTGTTTGCCGGCTTGAAAATCGATGCGTTGGAACACGACTGGCATGTGCATCGGGTGTTTCATTTTGATTTTAATGGGGTTGACTTTACGCTTCCAGGAGCCTTGCATCTGAAGATTGATGGGTATCTGCACGATTGGGAAAAGGAATTCGGCATCAGTCCCGGAGTCGACACCAACTTGGGTTCCCGTTTTAATCGTATCCTGCAGGCTGCTGCCGAGCAGACGGGACGCGGAGCTGTGGTGTTGGTGGACGAGTACGACAAGCCATTGCTCGATGTGTTGGATATGAATCCGAAGGTGTTGACGGAAAATCGGGAGATGCTTAAAGCTTTTTATTCGGTATTCAAGTTGGCTGATGAATATCTTCGGTTTGTTTTTCTGACGGGGGGCACAAAGTTTTCGCAGGTGAGTGTATTCAGCGGTTTCAACCAGCCCAAAGATATCAGCATGATGTCGAAATATGATGCGTTGTGTGGCATCACGGAGGCGGAAATGCATCGTTATTTTAGAGAACCTATCCGTGAAATGACCGAGATGGAAGGTTGCTGCGAGGAGGAGATGGCAGAACGTTTGAAGCAACGTTATGACGGTTACCATTTCAGTACAAGGCTGACAGACATATATAATCCCTTCAGTGTGCTGAACGCCTTGGACAGTCAGCGAATCGGGAATTATTGGTTTGCAACGGGGACACCTACTTATTTGATTCGTCTGTTAAATCATTTTCATGAGGGGATAGACCAGTTGACCGGAAAGTATTACACGGAGGAGGAGTTTATGAGCTACAAGGCGGATGTGGAATATCCGTTGCCGATGTTTTATCAGAGCGGTTATCTGACCATCAAGGAATACGACCGAGATTTGGATATGTTTTTGCTCGATTTCCCGAACAGTGAGGTGCAGGGCGGTTTTCTGACGATGATGGCAGCCAACTATTTGCAGGTGAACGAGGGAGAACTGAATGTCGCTGCCCGTTTGGGGCTGGCTTTAAAGAAGGGGGAATTGGAGCAATTCCGTCAGTTGCTGACATCTTTTTTTGCAGATATTCCTTATACGATGCGTCGTAAGGACAGCGAGCGTGGGGAACATTATTTCCAGTATACTTTCTATCTGTTGCTTCGTCTGATGAGTATTTATACGGTGCATTTAGAGAGAATGCAGAGCGAGGGGCGGGTGGATTGTATTGTTGAAACCCCTCAATATGTCTATATTTTTGAATTCAAATTGGATGGCTCCGCAGAGGATGCTTTGCAGCAAATTGAAGAGAAAGGATATGAGCGTTCGTTTTTGGCTGATGTTCGTCCTGTTTATAAAATAGGAGTGAATTTTTCTTCAAAAACCGGAACTATCGAAGGATGGAAAAGTAGCGATGCTTGTTCTTGCAAGAATGCTAGGTGATGATAAATATTTTAATAGATGACTATGGATATAACATATATCTTAATTATTCTGATTTGTATATTAGATGTAGTTGTACTGCATAATGTTATACGCTCAAAATATACTTATGGGAATAGAATTTTATATTCGTTGATTATTTTATTGATTCCTGTTGTTGGAATATCAATATATTATCTTATAAGGAAACAACATGAAAAGAATTTTAAGACAGATCATTGATACCATATTGATTTTTCTTTCAATATACTCAATCGTCCCCATTATTTTTAAAGATATAAAAATTGAATCAATAATGGCTCGTGTTGCCATAACTTGTGCTCTGATAGCAAATACTTATTTACTATCAGAGCACAAAAAGGTTAAAAATATACTCCTCATTATAGCATTATTCTTAATAATCATTGATACATTTATTTATATATATCTATAATAAACAATTGATAATCAAAATAATATAAAGAATAGAGAGCTCATTTTAAATACAGTAATATGAAAACAAGATTTTTTGGGGGAGCACTTGTATTGCTTTTCTGTATATTCAGTTTTATCAGCTGCAGCAACGATGATGAAGAAGGTAGAAAGGTAACTGATTACAAAGAGCTGGTGCTGACTGTAGCATCAAAGAAGATTCCGGGAATCATCATGGAAGGAAACAGCGTTGTATCTGAACTATATGCCGTTAAAAAAGAACAGGCAGACGAATGGATTGCCTATGGGGACATCGCAGGCTTTGAATACGAAAAAGGCTATGAATACAAGATTAAAGTGAGCGAAACCACCTACCTGGATTATGCAATGGGCGACCCTGCATGGACTGAACGTGACCTGCTCGAAGTGATTTCCAAGGTACAGAAAGAATCGGAAGGCTTGCCGTTACACTTCATTCCTGACGCTTATTACAAGAGAATTCCGCTTCCTGAATACCGATATGCCGTGGAAGCTGAAAACAAATCACCGATTGAAGAGGATTTGAAGGCGAACTCCCTCCTTCCTACAAAGTATCACTATATGCTATGCCATAGCGGAGAGGGGTACTTGAAATGGATGGGTCTGCAGGATGCAAATCATTTCTTTGGTCCGTATATTGTGAAAAGTACAAGCAAGAAACCGGAAGAAATGCCGGAATCCTACAAACTGCTGCCTCCCGATGGACGTATGATAGGCGGTGGGGAATGGATGCTCCTGGATGAATCGGGAAATGCAACTGACTATCCTCCATTTGATGTGTTTATTGGCTATTACTCCAAAAACAGAAGTGTTTTGCCGGCCTATGACATGCTCTGTTTTTACAAAGACCTGACTCGGCATTACCAGAACAAGTACCCGGATGCAGGAGTGAAAACGGTGGTGGTTTCGTATGCCTTTAAGGATTTCTATTAAATCCCTTTGCTTGGCTGGCTTTTCCGTTGAAAAATCACTATCTTTGCATTAGTATCTTTTTAATTGCAGATGATATGAAATACCCTATTGGCATTCAGACTTTCGAGCAGATTATCCGGCAAGGATTTGTCTATGTGGACAAGACCGATATGGTTTATTCGCTTGCAACGGAAGGAAAGGTCTATTTTTTGAGTCGTCCTCGCCGTTTTGGAAAAAGTCTGCTTCTTTCTACATTACGGGCTTATTTCGAAGGTAAGAAGGATTTGTTTGCCGGCTTGAAAATCGATGCGTTGGAACACGACTGGCATGTGCATCGGGTGTTTCATTTTGATTTTAATGGGGTTGACTTTACGCTTCCAGGAGCCTTGCATCTGAAGATTGATGGGTATCTGCACGATTGGGAAAAGGAATTCGGCATCAGTCCCGGAGTCGACACCAACTTGGGTTCCCGTTTTAATCGTATCCTGCAGGCTGCTGCCGAGCAGACGGGACGCGGAGCTGTGGTGTTGGTGGACGAGTACGACAAGCCATTGCTCGATGTGTTGGATATGAATCCGAAGGTGTTGACGGAAAATCGGGAGATGCTTAAAGCTTTTTATTCGGTATTCAAGTTGGCTGATGAATATCTTCGGTTTGTTTTTCTGACGGGGGGCACAAAGTTTTCGCAGGTGAGTGTATTCAGCGGTTTCAACCAGCCCAAAGATATCAGCATGATGTCGAAATATGATGCGTTGTGTGGCATCACGGAGGCGGAAATGCATCGTTATTTTAGAGAACCTATCCGTGAAATGACCGAGATGGAAGGTTGCTGCGAGGAGGAGATGGCAGAACGTTTGAAGCAACGTTATGACGGTTACCATTTCAGTACAAGGCTGACAGACATATATAATCCCTTCAGTGTGCTGAACGCCTTGGACAGTCAGCGAATCGGGAATTATTGGTTTGCAACGGGGACACCTACTTATTTGATTCGTCTGTTAAATCATTTTCATGAGGGGATAGACCAGTTGACCGGAAAGTATTACACGGAGGAGGAGTTTATGAGCTACAAGGCGGATGTGGAATATCCGTTGCCGATGTTTTATCAGAGCGGTTATCTGACCATCAAGGAATACGACCGAGATTTGGATATGTTTTTGCTCGATTTCCCGAACAGTGAGGTGCAGGGCGGTTTTCTGACGATGATGGCAGCCAACTATTTGCAGGTGAACGAGGGAGAACTGAATGTCGCTGCCCGTTTGGGGCTGGCTTTAAAGAAGGGGGAATTGGAGCAATTCCGTCAGTTGCTGACATCTTTTTTTGCAGATATTCCTTATACGATGCGTCGTAAGGACAGCGAGCGTGGGGAACATTATTTCCAGTATACTTTCTATCTGTTGCTTCGTCTGATGAGTATTTATACGGTGCATTTAGAGAGAATGCAGAGCGAGGGGCGGGTGGATTGTATTGTTGAAACCCCTCAATATGTCTATATTTTTGAATTCAAATTGGATGGCTCCGCAGAGGATGCTTTGCAGCAAATTGAAGAGAAAGGATATGAGCGTTCGTTTTTGGCTGATGTTCGTCCTGTTTATAAAATAGGAGTGAATTTTTCTTCAAAAACCGGAACTATCGAAGGATGGAAAATAGTTTGTTCTGTCAGGCAATTGCCGAATAGACAGCAATTGCGAGCAGAGTGAGAGTTCCCATATATATTGTGGAACGGGTATATCGGATTTCCTGTGGATGATTAAGAAGGTGTCGGTCAGAATCTTCTATTTGTAATAGTTTTTCGGCACAGGGACATTTTACACAATATCGGTAGAGCAGGTAGATGATGGCGGCACCGCTTAAGCCTACAACCATTCCTGCCAATAAATCGCCGGGATAGTGCACTCCCAGATAAATACGGGAATATGAATTCAGTATAGCCCAACCGAGCAAAAAGAGCGAAATGAATTTCTGTTTGAACAGAAACATGACGATGAATGCCAAGGCGAATGAATTGGCTGCATGACAAGAGGGAAAACCGTAGCGTCCTCCTCGTTTCCCGTGCAGAATATGTACGAATTCCGATATCGGATTATTGGGGTTGGATGGGCGCATACGTTCTACCAGTGGACGGATGACTGATGCACAGATTTGGTCTGCATAGGTGATGGTCAGTGCAATTGCAACGACGGTCAATACACTTACCCGCCAATTAAAATTGCGGCATAGAATGTATAGCAGGGTGGCATACATGGGCACCCAAGTCATTTTGGCAGAAACGATCCACATGAAATTATCCCAAAATGGAGCATGCATTCCGTTAAGTGTGAGCAATAATTGCTGGTCGAGTTGTTGTAGCGTTTCAAGCATTTTCTCTTTCAATCATGGAGTTTATATTCTGAATCAATATGCGCAGAGCTACCGAGTTGAATCCTCCTTCCGGCACAATCAGGTCGGCATACCGTTTGGATGGTTCTACGAACTCGTCGTGCATGGGTTTCACGGTGCAAAAATATTGCGACAATACAGATTCGATGCTTCTGCCGCGTTCCTGTACATCGCGTAGCAGACGCCGTCCTAGGCGGACATCCGCATCGGTATCAACGTAAACTTTGACATCCATCAGGTCGCGCAACTCCTGATTTTCTAGGATTAGGATGCCGTCAATGATAATTACCTGTGCCGGATTGATGTGCAAGGTCTTATCGGTGCGGTTGTGATTGACAAATGAATAGACCGGGCAATCGATGGCTATGCCCTCTTTGAGTTTTTTTATGTCTGCAATCATCATGTCCGTATCGAATGCCGACGGATGGTCGTAATTCAATTGGGTACGTTCTTCATAGCTTAGCTCATCATGAGCTTTATAATAATAGTCGTGACAAATAGTAATAACGCTTTCGCCCTTGAAAGCTTCTTGTAGTTTTTTCACTAAAGTTGATTTGCCGGAAGCGGTACCGCCAGCTACACCGATTATTGTCGTATTCATGCTTTACTTTTGATTAGTATGCCGACAAAAGTAATAAAAATATATAACTTTGCTGCATGATGAAAGAATCGGAATGATGAAAATAGCCTTATTACAATCTTCTCTTGCCTGGGGACAGGTGGAGGAGAATTTGAAAAATTTTGACCGGAAGCTTTCCTCTTGCTTGGATTGTGACTTGATTCTGCTTCCTGAGATGTTTACTTCGGGGTGTATGATGGTGAAGAAATCGGCGGAGCAGGCTATGGCAGAGAAAATAGCGGTTGCATCTTATTATGAAGAGACTCGCCAGCGGATGTCTGAGTGGGCTGCGAGGCAGGATGCTGTTGTGGCGGGGTCGGTTGTTTGTCAGGAGGGAGAGCGGTATTATAACCGATTGGTTGTCGCTTTCCCGGATGGTCGTGAGCTTTTTTATGATAAGCGGCACTGTTTTCGGATGGGAGGGGAAAACGAGCATTATTCGGCAGGAAAGAATCGGTTGGTATTTGAATTTCGGGGAGTGAAGATTGCTGCTTTCATCTGTTATGATTTGCGTTTTCCGGTCTGGTGTCGTAATGTGGATGATTATGATTTGGCTGTTTTTGTTGCCAATTGGCCCGATTCGCGGAGAGATGTGTGGAATACTTTGCTGAAAGCCCGTGCTATAGAGAATCAATGTTACGTTGTTGCCGTGAATTGTGCCGGTGAAGACGGATGCGGATTGCGCTATGCCGGTGATTCTGGTATATGGGATGCCCGTGGCAGACAGCAATGTGTGGCAACCGAATATGGGGATGAGATTCTTATTGGAGAATGTGATTTGCAGCGTTTGCATGATTTCCGTCGTAAGTTTGCCGTGTTGGAGGATAGGGATTTCTTTGAGTTATAACAAAGTTTTAGATTTGAATTCCGAAAAAATATATTACTTTTGTCTTGAGCGATTGAATTTGTGTTTTTGTCGGTTTATAATGCTTCGTGATAATGTTGTTTTTGAAAAAAAAGAATTCAGATAATATATCTAAAGATCGAGAAAGCGATACTTTTGTTTGTTTGCCAACCAGGACTACGTTTGTCGGTAATTTGGAAACAGAACGGCCGGTACGTATAGAATGTGAATTTAAAGGTGATATTGTCACTTCTAGACGTATAGTGCTGACAAACAGTGCGAAAGTAGAGGGGAATATTACATGTGAATCAGCTTTGATTTCAGGTGAAGTCAAAGGTGATATTGTAGCTCATGATAATTTGGTTTTGAATAAGCCGGCTCATATACGTGGTAATATCCTGACCCGAAAAATACATATTGAGCAGGGGGTATTTGTAGAAGGAATGTATAAGATTATTGAAGATAATAAGGGCGGCTCTTAAGTCGCCTTTGTTTTATTTACTATGAAAATGGATTGCAATAAGCAAAAAGGCTTATTTTTATAAGTGAATTTCCTATTGTTAGGATTTTTGCATACGTTTGTGCTAAAATTTAATTATTAATCTATGAAATATTTATTACTAACATTTATTGGAGTTACGATGATGTTTAACTCTATGGCACAAGATAAAGTGCTGACGATGGAAGAGGCCATTTTGGGCTATAATCTTCACCCAAAGAACATGTTTGTACAATGGAAGGCTGATCAGAATGTGCTGACTTACATTGAAGGAACAAATTTAGTCGGAGAAAATGCTGCTGACGGTAAAAAAGAGGTGCTGTTGACTCTTGAGGATTTGAATCGTATTTTGAAAACAACACTTAGAGGTTTTCCGCAGTTCTCTTGGAAAGATGCAAATAATATCATTATTGCACGTCAGGGAAAGATTTTTGCGATTGATGTAGTGAAAAAAGAGATAAGCCATGTATATAAATTGGCTGATGGAGCACAGAATATTACTCCGAATGGCAAGGAATTGGTGGCTTATACTAAAGATAATAATCTATATTATTTGGATGCCAATAACAATGAGTATGCAGTAACGGCAGATAAAGATTTGAATATTGTTAATGGTCAGACAGTCAGCCGTAATGAATTTGGTATTTCTGGCGGTATTTTCTGGTCTCCGGATGGAAAACAGCTGGCTTTCTATCGTAAGGACGAAAGTTTGGTTGGTACATTCCCGTTGCTTGATATCAATAGCCGTACCGGTTCTTTGCGTGAGATTAAATACCCGATGGCTGGTATGAAATCTGAGCAAATCAGTCTGGGAGTTTATGATATAGCATCTGGAAAGACTGTATTTATGGACGTTACTGATTTTGGACGTGAGCAATATCTGACCAATATTACCTGGGGACCGAAATCTGATTTTATCTATATTCAAGTGCTCGACCGTGCGCAAAAGCATATGCATTTGAATCAGTATTGTGCTAAGACCGGTCAGTTTGTAAAAACTCTTTTAACAGAAGCAAATGAGGAAACATATGTTGAACCTCAGACTCCGATTGTATTTTTAAAGAACGATGCATCTAAGTTTATTTATCGTACAAATAATCGTGATGGTTATTTCAATCTGTATTTGGTGGAAGCAGTTACCGGTAAAATTCTGAAGCGTTTGACGAATGTTGATGCTGATGTTGAATTTATCGGACAAGATGCTAAATATGTATATTATACTTCGGCTGAAGTTAGTCCGATTGACAACCATCTGTTCCGTGTGGATGTGAAATCTGGAAAGAAAACACAATTGACCAAGGTGGAAGGTTGGCACAATATCAACATGAGTCGTGATAAGAAGTATTTTGTTGATAATTATAGCAGCCTGCGTGTTCCGAGAGTGATTAATTTGGTTCAAAATGACGGCAAGATTGTAAAAGAGTTGTTGAAAGCCGAGAATCCGGTGAAAGATTATAACTTCGGTGAAATTACAATGGGTACTGTTAAAACTGCAGATGGAAAATTTGATAACTATTATCGTTTGATTAAGCCGATGAATTTTGATGCTTCCAAGAAGTATCCGACTATTGTTTATGTATATGGAGGTCCTCACTCTCAGATGGTGAAGAACACTTGGTTGGGAGAGTTGCGTCGTTGGGAAATGTACATGGCTCAGCATGGTTATGTTGTGTTTGTAATGGACAACCGTGGAACTTCTAATCGTGGAGCTGAGTTTGAAAAGGTTATCCACGGACAGTGTGGACAGGCGGAAATGGCCGATCAGATGGAAGGTATCAAGTTTTTGAAATCTTTGCCTTACGTTGATGCTGAACGTATCGGTGTGCACGGATGGAGTTATGGCGGTTTTATGACAATCTCTTTGATTACCAATTATCCGGATGTATTTAAAGTGGCTGTTGCAGGAGGTCCGGTAATCGACTGGAAATGGTATGAGGTGATGTATGGAGAGCGTTATATGGATTCTCCGCATACAAATGCTGCCGGTTATGAGAAAGTGAGCCTGATTAAAAAAGCAAAAGACTTGAAAGGTAAATTGTTGATTTGTCAGGGGGCTGTTGATAATGTTGTGGTATGGGAACATAGCTTGAGCTTTATCCGTGAATGTATTAAAAATAATGTGCAGGTGGATTATTTCCCTTATCCGTGTGCAGAACATAATGTGATGGGTAAAGATCGTATTCATTTGATGCAGAAAGTGACCAATTATTTCGAGGACTATTTGAAATAAGAGAGAAAATACAATAAAAAGGAGCGAGTGGTTAGCGATAGCCACTCGCTTTTTATTACCTTTGCCATTCGAATAAAAAGATGGTCATTAGGTTATGAGAATAGATATATTAAGCGTTGTTCCGGAGTTATTGGTAAGTCCGTTGAATCATTCTATTATTAAGCGAGCCCAGGATAAGGGAATTGTTGAAATTCATATCCATAATATCCGTGATTGGTCTAAGGATAAATTTCGGAAGGTGGATGATTATCCTTTTGGTGGTGAGGCAGGTTTGGTGATGATGATTCAGCCGGTGTTTGACTGTATTCAAGAACTCACATCTCAAAGACATTATGATGAGATTATTTATACCGCACCTGATGCTCCTACTTTTAATCAGAAAATGGCAAATGAATTGTCATTAAAGGAGAATATCATGATTCTTTGCGGGCATTATAAAGGAATTGACCAGCGTATCAGAGATTATCTCGTGACGCGCGAAATTTCTGTCGGGGATTATGTACTGACGGGAGGAGAGTTGCCTGCCTGTATCATGACGGATGCCATTGTGCGTTTGATTCCGGGTGCCATGAATGATGAGAGCTCTGCTTTGAGCGATTCTTTCCAGGATAATCTCCTGGCTCCTCCTGTATACACCAGACCATCTGAGTTTAAT
>CAJJNP010000127.1 GCA_905193145.1 uncultured Odoribacter sp.
CATTTATGTATTGCACCGACTATTTTCTGCTGATAATCGAAAGGGACAATGACATCATTCGGAGTGGTTCTTAAATATATACGCATAATTCTGTTTTATTTATTTTTTACGTAAAGGAAAGATTTTATTTTAAAATAAAGATACATTTCATGAAATAATATAGCAACAATGTTGCTAAACATAAAAAAGCATATTTCTATTTTATCCCTTGATGTCTATCACCGTTTTCTCATTATTATCTTTGCTTGGTCCTGATTAATCTCTATTTCTATTTTAACATTGTTAACGGCTTTTTCCATATACCATTTCCCGTCAGACAAAGAATATATTTTTTAAAACTAAAGAATGCATTCTTTGCCCACAAGAATACGCTTTTAACAGTACATTAATATTAATTCTTTATACGAAGAAAAAACGACTTTTCCGCCGATACGATACATCTGATATATGACTGATATATAACACTTTAGTTTACCGATTACATATTTCTTCAAACTATGCAGATTTTTCCGGTTCTAAGGACACTTTGCCTATACTTATCAAATTGACAACTTCGGGAAAATTCCTATCTACTGAATTCCACAATAATACGATTTAGGTAGAATCAATCCGGTGAAAAATAAATGGTACGTCTGCATTTCAATTACTAACATTTATTCTCTACCTTTGTGCTATAGATTGAAAGACAAAATTTATAGAAACAATGAAAAAGTTCATCAAGGGCTTCCGGTTCACCCCTTCCAATTACCCGGACGAGATAGAAGATAAAATACAGAAATATAGAAAACAGGGCTTAAAACTTCCTCCCAGAAAAGTACTCCGTACACCGGAACAGTTGGAAGGTATACGCGAAAGCGCCAAAATCAACACCGCCTTGCTGGATTACATATCCGAAAATATCCGCGAAGGGATGTCCACCGAAGAGATCGATCGCATGGTTTATGATTTTACTACCAGTCACGGGGCCATTCCGGCTCCACTCAATTATGAGGGTTTTCCCAAGAGTGTTTGCACAAGCATCAACGATGTAGTGTGTCACGGAATACCGAGCAAAGACGAAATTCTACGAAGTGGAGACATCATAAATGTAGATGTTTCTACCATATACAAAGGATATTTTTCGGATGCTTCGCGCATGTTTATGATTGGAGAAGTCAGTCCGGAAATGCGTCGGCTGGTACAAGTCACCAAAGAATGTATGGAAATAGGTATCGCCACTGCACAACCTTGGGCACGGTTGGGAGACGTAGGTGCCGCCATCCAGGAACATGCCGAAAAAAACGGATATAGCGTGGTACGCGACCTTTGCGGACACGGAGTCGGGATGCAGTTTCATGAAGAACCCGATGTGGAACATTTCGGCCGTCGGGGTACAGGCATGCTGATTGTTCCGGGAATGACATTTACCATAGAACCTATGATAAATATGGGAACATACGAGGTGTTCGTAGACGATGAAGACGGCTGGACCATACGCACCGATGACGGACTGCCATCGGCACAATGGGAAAATATGATCTTGATAACAGAAACCGGAAACGAAATTCTGACCTATTGATTTATGGAGTTGATTTTACTCATAGTTGTCATCTTATTATTGGCCGGTCTTATCATTCTGATACTGACCAGAAATAATGGGCAGGCACAAAACGAACAATTACAAACCGCCTTGCGGCTGCAAATGCAGGAGAATCGCGAAGAACTGAACCGCAGCATCCGCGAGCTCCGCATGGAAATGACGCAAACCATCAATCAAAGTATGCAGCAATTACAGGATGCATTGCACAAAAACATGATAACTAACGGCGAATTGCAACGGCAGAAGTTCGATGCAATGGCACGTCAACAGGAAATGCTACTGAAATCTACCGAAAAGCGTTTGGACGACATGCGGCTCATGGTAGAAGAAAAGCTGCAAAAAACGCTGAACGAGCGCATTGGACAATCTTTCGAGATAGTTCGTTCTCAACTCGAAAATGTGCAAAAGGGACTGGGGGAAATGAAGTCTCTGGCACAGGATGTAGGCGGATTAAAGAAAGTACTGAGCAATGTGAAGATGCGGGGCACTTTCGGCGAAGTGCAGTTAGGGGCATTGCTGGAACAGATGATGAGCCCGGAACAGTATGATGCCAATGTGAAAACCAAGAAAAGCGGAACAGAGTTTGTGGAGTTTGCTATCAAACTTCCGGGTAAGGACGATGCTAACAGCACTGTATATCTGCCCATCGATGCCAAATTCCCCAAAGACGTGTACGAGCAATACTACGACGCTTTCGAAGCCGGAGACACCGCATTGATCGAATCGTCCGGAAAACAATTGGAGAATACCATAAAGAAAATGGCAAAAGATATTCATGACAAATACGTCGATCCTCCTTTTACCACCGATTTTGCCATTCTGTTTTTACCGTTCGAAAGTATCTATGCGGAGGTAATACGCCGGACAGCGCTGGTAGAAATGCTGCAAAAAGAGTATAAAATAGTAATTACCGGTCCTACCACTTTGGGTGCCATCCTCAACAGCCTGCAAATGGGCTTCCGCACACTCGCCATCCAAAAACGGACGGGAGAAGTATGGACTGTTTTGGGAGCGGTAAAAACCGAATTCAGTAAATTTGGCGGCTTGCTCGAAAAAGTGCAGAAGAACCTCCAAAGCGCAGGAGACCAACTGGAAGAAGTAATGGGAAAACGCACCCGTGCCATTGAGAGAAAACTCCGCCAAGTGGAACAACTACCTCATGAAGAAAGCCAAAAAATTCTACCGATTGACGACGGAGAGGACGAATAAATAAAGCAAATACCCACACTATAATACAAACAGAACTCCGAAAGTTGAATATGAAAACTTTCGGAGTTCTGTTTATTCTGGGTATCCATATTAAGATACTATCTGGAACGGACTTCTCTCCTCATAAATACAATATAAGATATAGCAAAACAAACAACAGTGGCAGCTATCAACCCCGTCAATTGCGACCAAACAATCATTATACTTTCTCCCAAAGGTAACGGACTGGGAATGGCTCCCTGCAATTGCTCCATTGTCAACGGTCCCAGACTTCGGATAGAAGGCATCAGCAATGTTGTGGTCGCTTCATTAAATAACTCACTTGGTGCCAACCGCATCAGTCCCAAAATGAATTTCTGATAACTGATCTGATGATATACAGACACCATACCAGATGGACTCAACGCCTTGGCCACCACATTGACTATCATTGCATAAAACACGCTGAAAAACAACCAAACTGCAACCGAAGCCAACGCAGAAGTTGCAGCTTGACGAAAGCAAAGAGAAAACAAAATAGATATATTCAACCAGAATGCCACATAAAAAATACCAGTGATAATAAAAAGGATGATCCTCCAGAACTCTTCCGGCGTAGGAGGAATGCCAATAGCGATCAATCCACACCCCATCACCAGTAATCCAAGTGCAAACAATAAAGCACCTATAATTATCAATGCTGCCACAAACTTTGCATTGATAATACAATCACGATGGATAGGCTGTGCAAGCATACGGCTGAGTGTTCCTTTATTCTGCTCGGAATTGACAGCATCAAAACCAAGTGCTATCCCCAGTAAGGGACCTAAAAAATTAATGAAAAGAACAAATGAAGGCAGCGTTCCATCCGATACCGTAAAAAGTTTCAAAAAAAGAAACGAGCCATCCGGATCATCAGGCTTTATTGCTGCACCGATATTGGTAAGGGCCGTATACAAAGCTCCCATGCAAGTCAATACAATGATGCTTATCAAAATGATAAAACGCAGACTGTGTACATGATCGGCAATCTCTTTATGGACAATAACCCAAAACGGATGTTTTACTTTATTCATTTTACAACCCTCCTTCCATAAAGTATTGATTATAAATATCTGTTAATTCGCGATGTTCCTTTTCCAATTCGGATAGGTTGATGAGTGCAACAAGTTTCCCTCGATTAAATAAACCGACATTGTCACATACCTTTTGTACCTGATCCAAATTATGAGACGAAAACAATACAGTCAACTTTTCCTCACGACTTAATTGTTTAATAAGAGAGATAAATTCCTGAACCCCTGCAGGATCTATCCCCGACGTCGGCTCATCCAATATTATTATTTCCGGATCTTTAATTAAGACATCAGCCAATCCCAATCTTTGCCTCATCCCACGCGAGTATTTCCCAGTTTTCTTCTGCGTTTGTTCACCCAATCCTACACGAGCCATTAGTTCTTTAGCTTTCGCCTGAGCTCTCTCCGGCATCATTCCATTCAAGGTAGCCGTATAGACCAGATTTTCAACACCCGTCATATCATCATAGAAACCAACATCTTCGGGCAAATATCCGATTTTTCTTTTTACCTCTATGGGACGTTTCGTTGCATCAATACCACAAATAGAGACGCTGCCCGAAGTAGGTTCCGTTAGTCCGAGCATCATAAGAATCGTAGTCGACTTTCCGGCTCCATTAGGGCCAAGCAAACCGAAAATCTCTCCTTTCCCGACCGACAAGCAAATATGATCTACTGCTGTAAAGCTCCCATATTTTTTTGTCAAATCAGTGAGTACGATTACTTCTTCACCCATAATCTACCTCCTCCCATATTTACGGAACAGAAAATAAACGCCTCCAATAGTAACAACGATGACAAGTGCCCCCATCCATCCCCATATCAAGGGAGTTTTGACCGCTATCCGAAATTGTGCATTGGCATTTACTTCAGGAGTTTTGGCATCTATTGTCACCACATAATCACCGGGAAGAGCTTTCGATGAAGCTTTAAGAATAGCGGTCACGTTGGCAATAGCCCCCGCTTTCAATGATTCAACTTTAGAAGGCTCAAAAGACACCTCCCAATCAGAAGGCTTACGCGATGTCAACTGAATATCTTTCAGCATAGACGAACCGGAATTTACAATTTCCAAGTCAATACGTTTGGTATCTCCGGCCGTAATGTCCGAACTCAATAATCCTTGCGGTGTAGTCAATTCCATCTGAAACGTACCTGTAATGGCAACTTCCAATGCCAACTCGGCAGAAGTACTTTTAGTTACAGCCCGCACAGGAATTTTATATGTACCGGTTTCTGTATTAGCAGCAGGAGTAATTTCGATAGTAATATTCTGACTTGCATTAGCTTCAATCTGTGCAGAAGTAGCCTGCTTGTAGTTTGGTTTAAAAATGACATTCCAGCCTCTGGGAGCATCGGCCATCAAGGCATAAAGTTGCTGATCTGCAGTTTGATTTTTCAGTGTAGTGCTAAAAGTAAAATTTGCCTTGGAATTACCTTGCATATTGGGTTGATCTGTTGTAAATTCGCTCTGATAGGTACCTTGCTGTGCTACAATAATGGAAAGTGGAAGTTTCGCCTCGCCGGCTGATACTAAAAAGTTGTAATTACCTCGATTTATCTTTAGCGGTACATTCACCGTTAAACTGAAATTCTTTTTTTCATTGGGCAGTACAGCTAATTGTTTGATATTCCAACTACCGGATTTTATATCGTATTTCCAACTGGACGGCAATCCACTCAATGAGATATTCTCATTATAAATCTCACTACCATTATTTATTAAATCGATACTGTAGTTAATACTTTCTCCGGGCGATACTGAGATTTTCGTGTAAGGAGAATAAAGTACTACATTGTTTGAAATAGAATCGGATGCTTGTGTGTGACTCAAGGGAAATATTCCCAACATGATTACTAAAAATAATAAATAATTAGTTCGCATAGTCATATAAAATATATAGGTTAATAATTAAATATGAATTGTCGAATTGGAGTCTCAAAAATAGAAATTAGGTTAATTATCTGATGTTAAATGATATAAAAGAATATAATTGCGCGTTTTCTTCTTGTATTTTTTAACAAATAAAAAAGTAGTAACATAGATAGCAAAAGATTACACATAAGGATAATCTCAAATTATTCCATAACGGTACAATTAAGACATTGAGTCGTATAGATGGAATGCAACTTTTCAAGGTGTTTCAATTCCATAACGGTACAATTAAGACTTTAGCGGTTTTGACGCTCCCAGTGTTGCAGCTTCAGTTTCAATTCCATAACGGTACAATTAAGACCCATTAAATATTCAAAAAAGACATCTAATAATAAGCAAGTTATCCAATAAACAACACCATTTTATAACATCAATTATGTCGATGGTTAATCGTATAAAAAGCATGGGACATCGACACAATAGCTATTTCGCTGTATATCAACATTTCAAAGAACAATTTATATATCAATCCTGATTAATCAGACTATACAAACGATTATCGACAACTAAATTACAAATAAAATTCCGACATAATTTTATTTCTTAAGAAAAAAATAAGTAATACATAATTAAGCATGCATTTTCATCTGATCAATCAGAGGTTTGCTATTTAATAAAACTATATCAAAGCCCAATATAACAATTAATATTTCTCTTTACGTTCAAACTCCCCCCCGTCCGTATAATACTTCCATGTACCTTTAGGTAAGTTATTGGCATACTTCCCGCGAAGTTTCAGTTTTCCATTTTCATAATATTCGCGATAACGTCCATGACGTTTCCCTTCTTTTACTTCTGCTTCACTTTTCAGTGCACCTTCCGGATAAAACTCCCGCAAAACATTTCCTTCAAACCTCTCAACATAAAAACGCTTCAGTTCACTCATTTGCTCTTTTTCCGTAGCAGCATCCCCATCCATTTCCTCATCTTCTTCATCCGTATCAATCGCAGCAATAGTTTCTTCGGGAACATATGGACTATAATCCATCACATACTGCAAAGAAGCCGACTCCTTATTACTCACAATCTGCATTGTCCAATAAGGAAATGAATACAAAACCTCCTTATTGGCCCGTATTTCATTCCATGTGGCAGCATTCATCATCGGTTTCAGCAGAGAATAGAACTTATGCACATCCGTATACAAAAAGAGAGTCGAACTCGAATTCAAATATGAAAATGCATTTTTAAATCCTAAGGTGTTTTTCAATAAGTTCTTCTGTTCATAATCTTCTACAAATGAAAGCAAAGACGAAGCCTTATTACTGAAAACCACATAATCATCTACATATGTATAATATGGTTTCTCGAACTTATCAAACAATACTCCGAAAAACAAACGGAAGAAACCTTTCATTTCAACATAGTTGATCTCGAAATCTTTATAATTAACCGTTTTGACTTTAACCGGAGTACGCCGTTTTACTTTCTTTTCAATGAATTCCATATTCTTACGGGCATCCTTGATACTTTTTGCACCGATAGCCAAAATAAGTTCGGGCTCATGCCCCAACAAGCCTGGCTCGGACTGCGTAATGGCAAATTCTCCCGACATCCAACTCAGAAAGTTCTCTTCCAGAGAGATGCCAAACAATCCTTCGATCTTTTTCCGAGAACTCTTATAAGAATCATACAACGGTTTGTCATGAGCAGAAAGAGCACTCTCCAACTCTTTCACAAAAGTTATCGGATTATTAAAGCCGATATTAGTATAAAAAGCTGTCCGCCCGGACAAAATCTCATGCGCTTTCATTTTATGCCTTCCCGAATTCAGCAAAGCAATGACGTAAGGATCGGCTGTATCTTTTTGTAATGTATAACCTTTCACTTCCATCCTTTTTTTATCCGTATTGAAATAAAGACCGGCAAAATCCATGGAATTACTGAACATATCGATGTACTCGTTTTTAGCCCCCAAATAGATAGCCATAAACTGAGGTAAACGTGCATAATTAATAAACACCCGGACAAGACCTTTGCCGGAAACCAACCTCTCGGCTTCGATAAAGGCACGATCAAGCCCTATTTTGGGTTTATCACGCGAATCAATGGCAGCTTCTACCAGTTTGGATGTATAAGAAGCCACAAAATGATTGTCGACAAAAGCCGTATAAAAAATAGCACGCGTATCCGGATCGCGCATTTCAAGAATATTAATGCCATTATAATTTCGGTTAGTGACCGAATTACCAGCCATCGTCAGCACTGTCTCAATCTGATCTTTCAACAAATCGATTTTGGATGCTTTCTGCATATCCAGAATAATCAGAAAATCCCAATCGGAAGTACGGGTCTTATGAATTGAAATAAGCATATCCCGCTTACCGACAAGTGACAACAAGACTTTGTTGCCCTTAACAATCGAATCCAATGTCTCCACACTTTTCGTTATTTCCTCAAAAGATTTCGCTTTCTTCAGGCATTGCCATGTTTCACTTCCACTGAACTTTTCCCAATCCTTGACCGGAGCGGACGATTGAATGATAAATGCAGCGTCTTCCGGGACTAAATAGACCTGCTGAATATTACGATCAGGGGAAAGAAATAAATGAACTATAGAGTATACCATATAAACTGCCAATGTCACCCCTATTACAAGCAAAGTTCTCTTTATAGTTTTTCGTGCAGTATTCTTTTTCTCTCCGAAATCGAAGCATTGTTCTTGCTGAACATCATTAAATTCATCCATCATAATCAGTTGTTAGCTTAAGTGAACAAAACTACAGAAAAAGATGATGCCTTACTCTTTTCTTCAGAAAAGAAACAGATTCTTTGGTTATCTTTTCTTCGGTAATACGAGATATAACACAATATACCCCAAAATACCTGCCAAAGCCGTACCGGAAAGTACACCAAATTTAGCTTGATTCAGCAATACCGGATGGGTTACACCGAATGACAGATTTGCAATAAACAAAGATACCGTAAAACCGATACCACCCAGCAAAGCAACACCGGCAATGTTTTTCCAGTCCATACCTTGCGGCATAGGCGTAAGCTTACTTTTAACTGCCAACCACGTAAAGAAGTAAATACCCAGAAATTTACCACACAATAACCCTAAAGCTACGGCAATGCTCACTTCCCCTATCACTTCTCCTCCACCACTGAACACCACTCCTGCATTCACAAAAGCGAACAGAGGAAGAATGATATAATTAACCACTCCATGAAGATTATCTTCCAGAGACTGTAAAGGACTGATCACGCGATCGGAAGCCGACTCCACTCTTTTCAACTGTGCTATCTGCTCATTGGTCAATACAATATCATTCTCACCCATAACCGGAAAAGTATTAATGATACGCCGGATACGTTCGATATATCTGCCTACACGCAGTTGAGGTTTGGCAGGTATTACAAAAGCCAATAGTACCCCGGCAATCGTACTATGAATGCCCGATTGTAAAAACAGATACCAGATAACAACACCGATAACCAGAAAAAACAATTTATTGGTAACCACCCGTTTACCGACGAAATAAAGTAAGATTAAAAGTAAAATAGCTACCAACAAATATCCATAAGCCACATGAGAGCTATAAAAAACAGCAATAACAAGAATACCTCCAATATCATCGACTACGGCAAAAGCCGTCAGAAAAATTTTCAGACTCAACGGCACGCGCTTTCCCAACAGGCTCAGTACTCCCAGCGAGAAAGCAATATCCGTAGCCATCGGTATAGCAAGCCCTTGCCCGCCCGGAGCACCCGGCGCACAAACAAATGAATAGACTAAAACAGGAAACAGCATACCACCACAGGCAGCGATAAACGGCAATGCCGCTTTCCGGAAAGAAGACAGCTCTCCAACCAACAATTCACGTTTTATCTCCAATCCTACCAACAGAAAAAAGACAGTCATCAATCCGTCATTAATAAACTCGATCATTGTCAGATTCTGACCTCCATGAGAAAGCAGATTAAAATTGCCAATCCGGAAATGAAGTTCATGCGACAGGAATTCCTGATAGACAGGAGCCACTGGAGAGTTGGCAATAATAGCAGCAGCAATCGCTGTCAGAAATAGCAAAATACTCGCCGCAATATTCATGGACGAGAAGTGTCTCATTGTTCGCAAGATAGTCATGGTATATGTGTTTTAATAATAAGATTTAAAGTATTACTCAGTTTGCGCTATTCCACATAACTTCTCAGGGCAAGCTTCTTCACCCAAAGAACAAAAATACCGGTCAATATCAGATTCAA
>CAJJNP010000128.1 GCA_905193145.1 uncultured Odoribacter sp.
TTCAGAGCAGAGGTAATGCCCTCTGATAAGGCTGATTTTATCGAGGAATTGCAAGCGGGAGGGGCTGTCGTGGCCATGGTTGGAGATGGAATAAACGATTCTCAGGCTTTGGCTCAGGCAGATGTCAGTATAGCCATGGGGAAAGGGTCTGATATTGCCATTGATGTTGCGAAAATTACTTTGATAACTTCAAATTTGGATGCATTGCCTAAAGCTTGGAAACTGTCTCGGCAAACAGTGGCTGCTATCCGGCAAAATCTTTTTTGGGCATTTATTTATAATATGGTAGGCATACCATTGGCAGCCGGAGCTCTTTACGCTTCGTGTGGTTTTTTATTAAATCCGATGATAGCGGCAGCAGCAATGGCATTTAGTTCGATTTCCGTCGTGTCTAATAGCTTGCGGATTAAAGCAAAGAAATTATAGATTAAATACCGATAACTATGAAAAGTTTTAGAATCAAAACAAATCTCAAATGTGGTAATTGTGTTGCTAAAGTGCAACAGTCACTGGATGCAACTTCTGAAATTAAATCTTGGTCTGTTGATTTAAAGAGTCCTGATAGGGTGCTGACCATTGAAGCTGATGAGGAGCATGCTCTTGCTTTGGCAATAGATATATTGGCTAAGGCTGGCTATCGTGCGGTAGAATTGAAATAGAAAACAACAGGAGGCTTGTCTGTTGTCTTACAAGCCTCCTGTTGTTTTTATTTTTTCTTGAATAGATTTTGCAGTCCTTTGAGTACATTTCCTTTTAGTGCCTTTTCTGCTTCTTTGGTGACGGTTTTTATGGCCTTTGTCAAATCCGGTTTGATTTTGGGTTCTGTAAGTGTACCGCTGACTTTAGCATCCAGGTCAATTGTTTTTATATTATCAGAACCGGGGATAGCTTTCAGCATATTGTTGATTTCGTTACCGAAGAATTTGCGGTCTACTGTCATCGAAAGAGTATAGTCCAAATTGCCTTCTACAGATTGTTTTCCATAGATTGTCACTGGATTGCCGGCAAAATTGGTCTTGAACGGTTCGACAATAATGTTACCATTTTCTAGCTTGAAGTTGATTTTCAGATGGCTTATACTGAGTCTGCTTAGCTCGTCGTTTTTCAATACGCTGGCCAATTGGTTCATGGCTGGATTATTATTGATTAGAATGCCTTGCGATTCCAAATATCCTTTACCGTTGGCGGTGTTCATGATGGGGCTCATTTCTTTGTCCAATATTGCTGCAAAAGTCATGGCTGCAGATACTTTTCCTTCGCAGCTCATAGTCATAGGTATGCTTTTACGAATAAAGGTGAAAGCCCGGTATGCTTCGTGAATATCAAAGTTGGCGACTTTCAGATTGAAGTCTACTGCAGGTTTTTGTGGATCTGTTGTGCTGTATTTGCCGTTCAAGACCATAGAACCATTCAACATTTCCATGCTCAGATTGTTTAGATTGGCGGTAGCATTGGCTAAATTGACCTTACCTTTGACATTTTTGATGTTTAGTTTGTCAAAAATAATCGTATTGATGTTCGTTGTCAAATGTGCATCTATGTTGCGGGGCACCTCTAAGGCACCTTCCGCTGCAGTAGGACCGTTTGAGTTGGTTGAGTCTGGCATGCTGGTTGTATTATTGGCGCCGGTGCTTTTCATTTGAGCTAGGATGAATTCATTGATATTAATCAGATTAGAATTCAATGTAAAGTCTCCTTTTAATGTTTCATTTCTGAAAATATAAGGTAGATAGTTAGAGATTTTACCTTGCAAAGCAAAGTCGGAAGAGTAAATTTTACCCTTTAGGTTATTGAGTTTCAGGTAAGCAGGCGTTACAGTCAAACTGCCTTCTGGGATAGAAATACCTTTGGGGAATTGGTTGTTTATCAACAGAATATTTTGAAATTCAAGGTTTCCTTTAGCGGTAAATTTCTCATATTGTTCTTTTTCAATGTATTCGTATTTGCCTTTAAAAGTCATATCTGTAGTCAGAATGCCTTCTATAGTCAGGTCTTGTAAAGGAATTGCTTGTTTTAGATTGGCAAAGTTAATTGTTCCTTTGGCACCGCCTTCTAATAGTGGGTTGTTGGGGTTTAGGATGTTTAGAAATACATGGAATGGATTGTTTGCAATTTCAAATGAAGCTTTATTCAAAGCTATTTGTGTTGAATCAATGCTTCCTCCTGGATTTGTAACGTGTAAGTCTAAATTGATCTTTTGAATAGATTCCGGTAATTGCGGATATTTGACAGAAGCATTGTTTATCACCAATAAAGCGTCTAATTGTGGAAGATTGTTTTCATAGTAATCTCCATTGGCTACAATATTTAATTTAAAGTCTCCGGAGGTTTGTACATCTTTCATTTCGGCTAAGATGTGTGGAGGCAATAATGATAACAGGCTTTCGAATTTTGTATCGGGTGCATTTAACTGTAAGTTTACTCGATAACGGTTGTCTATGGCAGCTACTTTGCCGATCAGGTTTAGTTGTAAGTCATTGATCCGTAAATCGTTTTTCATTACTTCAAATGTCTTGCTCTTTAGATCGCTGGCAATTTCAGTCTGCCACATGATATTGGTGTTGTTCACCCAAACATTGTTTTGTTGTCTGAATGAGATTCCTTTTAATGCGAGTGATAATTGTGCCAATGTACTGCTTGCCGAGAAATCTCCGGCCAATTGCATGTCTATTCTATCAATGCTGGAATAGGTAGAGTTGTGAAAATCGTTGTATGCAACGAAAAGATTACCGATAGCTATATTGTTTAATTCCAATCCTTTTTCATTATCGGTTGATTCTATTGGTTTCGTTTCTTTTTCAGGCGTGGCGGTAGAACTTGGGAAAATATCCCAGTTGGCATTGCCGGCTGTATCGACTTTGGCAGTCAAACGTCCATCCATAAGTAGAACACGATTGACAATGATTTTGTCTCCACTTAAAAGTGATTTTAAATTCACCGATGCCTCTAGCAAGGGAATGGAAGCTAACGTATCGCATCCTGATTCCATGTTTTGGCGGATGCATACATTTTTCAGTGCTACATTCAGATTAGGGAAACTTTTAAACATACTAAGGTTCATGTCACCGATATGTAATTCGGCTTTCATATTGGCTGCAGCCTGTTTTTCTATTAGTTTTACGATATCTCCTTTGAAAAATACCGGTATTGTAAATAGAATAACGAAAATGAGCACAAGAATTGATGATACTATAAGAATAATCTTTTTCATAATGTGATTGTTTATGTCATACACAAATATAGAGAATATAGTTCTAATCTATTTAAAATATGGTTTTATTTTTTTTAGCTTATAGCCGGCAAGAATATTTTGTTTCTCCAGCACATCGATGGAGATGTGTCCATATTTGCGTTTAGCATTGAAAATCAGTTGTACATCTTCGTATTCTAAATAAGGATGGCGCAGTATAGCTTTGAAACTCATGCTATCCATATCTGCTTTTTGTATAAATGTTGGATTTATTGTAAATAAATGAGCATTGGAGTCAATATTAAAGTATTTCATATTCAATTCTTTGAGTTGATTGATGGAATGGAATCCTCCTAGGCGTTTGCGGTAGCGTATAATACGGGATGCATAATACGGACCGATGCCGCGTAGGGCTACTAGTTGGGCGCTATCGGCACTATTCAGTTCGACACTGCTTTCTTGTACTGCTGATATTTTTGAAGGTCTTGTCTGTTTTTGAACGGAGAGAGGCGGTGTACTGTCTTTTACAACTTCAATAGGAGAGGTTATAAAAAAGAAGTCTGCTGTTTCCGGCAACACTTGACGGGGTATAAAAATGATTCCGGCGATTAATAGAAGGATGATAAATGCGCCTTTTTTTTCTGATGAGTTGAATATCATAGTTTTATCTTTTGATAAATTACAACATTAAAGTTAGAGTAATTTATTTGAAAAAGCAAACTTATGGTTGCAGGCAAAAAAAACACTTTTGTAGAAAAAAATATTAGGTATTTGTTTGTATTTATAAAAATAACCTCTATCTTTGCACCCGCAATTGAGAGATAGTTGTGGGACGATTCAGTAGCTCAGCCGGTAGAGCACAACACTTTTAATGTTGGGGTCCTGGGTTCGAATCCCAGCTGGATCACGAAAGGGAAACTTCAAAGGTTTCCCTTTTTTTATGTCTATAAAAAAGCAGCCATAATATCGATGGCTGCAAAAAAGCTTTTTTATTTTTTATATTTTTCAATAAGACCTTTGATTACATCAGCGGTAAGTTCATGTCCTCCGAGGAATGGAAATCCTTCCCAACGTACAATACCTTTCGGGTCAATTAATATGACATGCGGAATACCAGTAACACCGAGAGCCTTTTTCATAGTTGCTTTTGTATCAATGGCACTGTAGTATTCGATAACGGGTTCTTTCATTTGTTTTACCTTTTCTACTGCTTCGTCAGAAATGCCGATTACAATCAGGTCTTTCTTGAATTGTTTGGCGAATTCGTTTAATTCTGGGATTGCTTTACGGCAAGGTCCGCACCAGGTTGCCCAAAAGTCTATCAAGATAAATTTGTCTTTTAGATCTGGCTTGGTGGAAATCCATTCTTCAACAACAAGTTCCGGAGCTTTTTTATTCAAAAAAGAATTTGCCCATAACTGTTTTCCGTTATTGGATTCTTGGCAAAATGTCTGTAAGGAGACCATGGCCAATGCGATAATGATAATAATTTTTTTCATCTTTTGTTTGAATTTGATTTATAATAAAGTCGTTACAAATATAGTGAAAGTCATAAGTCGTTATTCATATTGCCTATTCTAATATTGAAAATATGAATAACGACTTGTATCTTTGTAGCCTATGAATGGATAGCTTGGAGGAGATGCCAATATATTTCAGTATGTAAATAAAAGGGGTTTATGAAAATAAATAGATGTATGTGGTGGTGTAGCGGTAATGTATTGTTTTTACTGTTACTGTTGTTGTGTGTCGGTTGTAAGACAAAGGACAGATCTCAATCTGATAAATCCGGGGCGACTGTTGCCATGCGGTATGCGGAACAGATTCAGATAGATTCTTGTGAGGGTTATTGGTCGGTGCGGGTTCGTAATCCGTGGGATACGGCAAAAATCCTGCACACATACATATTGGTGGAGCAAGGTCGTGAACTGCCGGATAATTTGCCGTCAGGCACTCTGGTGCGCACACCGCTTCGGAAATCCTTGATTTATTCATCGGTGCATTGCAGCCTGTTGGTTGAGTTGGATGCATTGGATTGTATCGGAGGGGTATGTGACCTGCAATATATCTATCATCCGGCGGTACGTACCCGTTGTGCCGAAGGTGGAATTGTGGATGCCGGCAATGCCATGAGTCCCGACTTGGAGAAAGTGATAGATTTGCATCCGGATGCGGTGCTCTTGTCTCCCTTTGAAAATAGTGGCGGTTATGGTCGGATAGAAAAATTGGGAATACCCATCATTGAATGTGCCGACTATATGGAAACATCCCCTCTCGGACGGGCTGAGTGGATGCGCTTCTTTGGACTGCTATTCGGTCGCAAACAGCAGGCTGATAGCCTTTTTGCCGAGGTTGAAAAAAGGTATGCAAGCCTAAAAGTTTTAGTGGATACGGTGTCGGTGCGACCTACTGTGCTGAGCGAACTGCGTAATGGTTCGGCTTGGTATACCCCGGGAGGGCATAGCACAATCGGGCGTCTTTATGCAGATGCCGGTGCAGCCTATGTGTGGGCTGATGATACTCGCAGCGGTTCTGTCCCCCTTTCGTTCGAAACCGTGTTTGACCGTGGGCGTAATGCTGATTTTTGGTTGTTTAAATATAATGAAACGGTTGATAAAACCCTCTCTTCGTTGCGTGCTGAATATGCTCTTTATGCCGGTTTCCGGGCATTCCAAACAGGGCGAGTATTTGCCTGCAATACAGGTAAAGTGCCCTTTTATGAAGAAACACCTTTCCGCCCGGATTGGTTGTTGAAAGATTTGATTTTGGTGTTCCATCCTGAATGCCTTCCAGGTGAAACAGCACGTTATTTTAAACAGCTTCATCCATGAAAACAAATCGTAATTCTTCCGGCCGGATTTGGGGTATTTTGCTCGCGGTTATGATATTGTTCCTTTTTATAGCCAATTTGTTGGTCGGGTCGGTTCATATACCGGCAGCCCGTGTTTGGGATATATTGTGTGGGGTGCCGGTGGAGCGTGACAGTTGGCGGTTTATTATTTGGGAATCGCGAATCCCGCAGGGAATCACGGCAATGCTTTGTGGTGCAGCTTTAGCCGTTGCCGGACTGTTGTTGCAGACTGTATTCAGTAATCCGTTGGCGGGTCCTTCTATTTTAGGGATTAACACAGGTGCCAGCCTGGGGGTGGCATTAGTTCTTTTATTGGGTGGTGGGAGTATTACAGCCGGAGCTTTCACGCTTTCCGGTTTCTTGGCTGTGCTGGTAGGTGCTTTTGTCGGAGCTATGGCAGTGATGGGTGCTCTGTTGCTTTTTTCTGCCTTTACGCGAAATAACCTGATGCTTTTGATAATCGGTATTATGTTGGGGTACATCACATCTTCTGCCATTTCATTGTTGAATTTCTTTTCGACAGCAGAGGGGGTGCATTCTTATATGATATGGGGCTTGGGGAATTTTACCGGAGTGTCTTCCGAGCAGTTGCCGTTGTTTGTTGTCTCTATTTTGATTGGTCTGTTATTGTCTGTAATGCTTATCAAGCCGCTCAATGCTTTGTTATTGGGGGTGCGTTATGCCGAAAATCTGGGAGTCAATGTGCGTCGTACCCGGAACCTGCTCTTGATTGCAACAGGTCTGCTGACAGCCATTACTACGGCTTTTTGTGGTCCGATTGCTTTTATCGGTTTGGCGGTTCCTCACATGGCACGTCTTTTATTGGGGACTTCCAATCATAATTCACTTTTGCCTGTGACGCTCTTGTTGGGTGGGGCTGTTGCTTTGCTCTGTAATTTAATCAGCGTATTGCCGGGCGAAGAAGGAATACTGCCGTTGAATGCCATTACGCCAGTACTGGGAGCGCCGGTCATTATATATGTGATTATTAACCAACGAAAAATACAATATTTCAACTGATTATGGGAAATCAACCTATTCTTTCAGCCCGCCATCTTGCGATTGGCTATTCACATGGGAAACGCCGTACAACCGTGGTGCATAAGAATCTGTCGTTTGATTTTCTGGCAGGGGAATTGATTTGTCTGTTGGGACCTAACGGAGTCGGTAAGTCAACGCTTTTGCGTACATTATCTGCTTTTCAGCCGCCATTGGAGGGGCAATTGCTATTGGAGGGCCGTCCATTAGCCGAATGGACGGAGCGTGAAAAGTCGCGTAAAATAGGGGTTGTGCTTACGGATAAGACCCAGGCAGGAGGGTTGACCGTATATGAATTGGTGGCCTTGGGACGTCAGCCGCATACCGGATTTTGGGGACGGCTCGCAGAGGCCGATCATGAACACATCCGTCAGGCTATTCGAGCTGTCGGCATTGAGCATAAAGCTCAGGCTTATGTGGCGGAGCTTTCGGATGGCGAACGTCAGAAGGCGATGATAGCCAAGGCTCTCGTGCAGGAATGTCCTTTGATTTTATTGGATGAACCTACTGCTTTTCTGGATGTTGTCAGCCGCATAGAGGTGATGATGTTGCTGCATACCATTGCACAAGAGCAGCGCAAGACAATTTTGCTTTCTACCCATGATATAGAGCAGGCTCTGTTGCTCGCAGACAGGCTCTGTTTGCTTTCTCCTGAATTCGGACTTCAATGCGGGGTGACGGAGGATATGGTTTTTAACGGTAGTCTTGACCGTCTTTTTAAACGTGAACATATCTGTTTCGATCGGGTGCATGGAGTCTATTCTTCTACAGTTGTGGGAGGACGGAAAGCTGTGGTACAGTCTCCCGATCCGGCCTTGGGGCATTGGACAGCCAATCTGCTTCGAAAATACGGATATGATTGTCAGGTTGCTGCAGATTCTGCTGCAGACAGGCTCATGGTTCAGGTGTCTGCGCCTAATCATATGCTTGTCCGTCTGGATGGGCGGGAGCAGATATGTACTTCTTTTGAAGAATTGGCCCGTTTTTTATCTTGTTAATAACCTTTGTTTCCCTTCTGCATATCTCCCGTTTCCCTCTCACTCAAATATATCATAAACATATCACAAATATATGACATCTATATATCAAAGATAACAGTCGGATATCTTTGACTAGTAATTGTCATATATTTGTTTTAGTCTTGTTTGGGAGGTCAGAGGCGCTTGTTGAGCCATTTCCGTAGCGGTTCGTCATGCCATTTCAGGCAAATGTAAGCGAGCAGGATGCTGCCAAAATAGACGGCCAGAGCTATCGGCCATGCTTCTGCGAACGGTATTTTTTCTTCGCTCCATAACCACGCATAGAATAGATACATAAAAGGATAGTGTACGACATAGACCGGATAGGAGATATCTCCTAAAAATTTACAGACACGGGCTGTTTTGTTGTCAGTGGCTTTGCCGGATGCTCCAATCCATAATAATAACGGAAAAATAATCAGGATACATACCGAGTCGTATAGTCCGTTTGTCCATAGGGTGTTTTCATTGCCGATGTAAGGGATTGAAAGCAGGAGGATAATCAGGAGGCTGCATATCCAAAAGGCTCCTCTGACGGCAATGGGTTTGAAGATTCGGGAAATTAGCAGACCGGCACAAAAAGAGAAGAGCAGACGCAACATTCCTCCGGGGAAATTATAATCTGACAGGCTCCAGCCAACTCCCAGATGTCCGAATCCGGACAAATTGCACAGGGCGAAAAACGTAAGCCCGAGACCGGAAATGCAAGTAAGTGTTGCAAGCCATCTGGTGGACATCTTGCGTATAAACAAGGCATATAGTAAATTACCGATGTATTCGAAAAAAAGAGACCAGTTGGGTCCGTTCAGGGGATACATTTCACCGTTGCCCCTCACTTCCAGGCGGCTGCCGGGGATGGCGGGGATTAGAAATAGATTGAGTAATAAGGCTAAAAACAGCATGCTGGGCGTTACCGGAGTCCCGTCCCATTGTTTTTGTCCTTGAATGATAAAGGTGATGGCTCCCAGAAAGACTCCCATAACCACCATGGGCTGCAGACGGATCAGTCTGCGTTTAAGAAAACCTTTTAATGTCAGAGATGATTTCCAACGGTCATCATAAGCATAGCTGACAACAAATCCCGATAGCATGAAGAAAAAATCTACTGCCAGATAGCCGTGGTTGAAATTTTGATCGATAGGGCTGGTGGCAAAACCTTCAAATATGTGATACCACATTACCATTAGTGCTGTTACTCCCCGCAGTCCGTCCAAAAGTTGGTAGTGGGGTTTGCTGTCAGCGAATGCAGCCGAAGAAATTTTATCCATGTAATATAAATTTTTGCTTTCAGATAGGGTGCAAAGATAAGGAATCTTGGTTTTGTGTCAAAAAATATAAAAATAATCACATATGATTTTGGTTGTAAATAAAAAATATTCTATTTTTGGAACGCTATCTTGCTAGGGTAAATTTAAATGATTAATTGATTTTATTTGATTACGTATACACGTAATATATAAAGAAGGATAAATGTAGTGCTTGCTCCCTTTATACTCCTTAAAAATTTGCTGTGAAGCAAATTATTCAACTTACACATACATATACATATACACATACACCAAAGATCACATCCAGTTAAAGGGGCGGCACTACATTTTTTTAAAGTATGTCAAAATAAAAGTGGTGGTTGTAAAATGATGTCTTAGTAATTTTTGGTAGGCAGGTTTTTTTTTGTAAAAAATATACAAATCAACTGGTAAAATATTTATGCATTTTCTTTGTTTAATATAAAAAAAGATATACGTTTGTATCGTTGATGATATGAAGTGACTGTGCATGGCAAATAAAGCAATGTTTATGTGAGATTATAGCATTGCTTGTTTTGTATACTCTTTGTTATATATTTATTTGTATATCAATATATATTTTAATGTGCCTATAGTGTAGC
>CAJJNP010000129.1 GCA_905193145.1 uncultured Odoribacter sp.
TATGAATTGATTGTAATATGGATTGTAAAGATACGCTTTTCGGTGGATTTTTTTTCTGTTTTTTCCTTTGTTCTTTTTTTTTCTCAGAAAATAGATTGTGACTTTTTGGAAGGATTTGGGCCAGATTTCTGTCTATTTGTTTTAGTGAATTTGCTTCTTCAGTAGGAAGTCTGCAAGTTAATCCCTTCTCAGAAGTACTCTGAAAGGGGTGTCGGTACATAAATTGGGAGTATCTGGAGGATTCTGGAAGCGCTTCTTGTTCAGTTTGGACTGAATTTTCAGGTAAATCAAGTTTTATGAGGGATTTTAGAGGAAAATAAGGATTGAAAAACGTCCTTGCGTTTGGAGCAGTTGTAGGTGTTGTTATATGTAATCTCCGTAGTGGAGTGGTTGTATTGGGAAAAAATATTCCTATTATGATAATTCTAGAAAATATGTGATTTGATTTTTGGTGTAAAGACAATATTTTTGCTGAAACAAAATATATAAGCAAATGGAAACACGACAATTAAAAGAAAAATTAGCTGAATTTGATGTCATTGACAGAAAAGGATTTAGTTTCTTGGATATAGTTAATGCAATCCGTTCACTTCCAGAGAGTGCAGAAAAGACTTATGAACAACTTGCTTTTGCGTTTGTAGATGGTTCAGGAAAGTGTTGGAAGACATATTATGGTCCAACACGAGAGTCACTAGATTCTGACGGGAGTCATAAAGCATTTTTCCCTGATATATCGATGATTACTTCAGATGCTATTGCTTATTGGGAAACACGTGCTGATGAGGTCCAAAATCCACTATTGAAAATGAGGTATACAGGATTGGTTCTTGATTTTAAGAAAAAGGTAACTGGCGTATCTCCGGATTTTAGAAAAATACGGTATTCACATCTTGTGGCTTCATTGAATGTGGCAAAAGGAGAATTTTTTAGATATGAACGACAGAATATGGAGGCTGTTCGTCATGGATTGAAGATGGCGGTATCTATTAACGATACGCAATTGATAGATTGTGCTGTAAGGATTCTTGTCAATTTCGATAGGAAGTATTCCACTGATGATAATTTTAATTGTGCCCGTGTATTACTGGAGGAATTGGTTGAATTCCGAAAGTTTTTTACGGAGTTCGAAGAAGATGTTCTTTTAAATCATCTTAAACGGTTTAACAGGTTGGAACAAAAGGCTTTAAAAGAAGGAAGAACTACTGACCGTTTTGCTCATGATTTGTATGAGGAGACAAAAATGTTGGCAGAGTTTTATAAAGCAACAAAGCAGAATGAGAAAATAAAGCCTTTTATCGATCGGTTAGTACAGGCTGTAAAAGTTTCTTTTGAATTAAATGGTGGGTTATGGTCTCAGGGAATGATAGAGAAAATGCAGAGACTCTATAGAAAATATCATTTATATAAAGAAGCTAATGCATTGTATGTGGATGTTAGAGCATTAGGTGAGAAGGCGAAATCCGAGATGCATCGCCATTCATTTACAATTACCTTTCAGAAAAAAATGATGGAAGAATATTGGCAATGGGTGTTTCAAGGAGATGATGAATCTCGTTGGAATACATTTTTGTTAGAGTATATTCCAATACTAGAGCAAGAGAAAAAATTTCAAGAGGAAGAAGAAAGGGAATCTCCTTTATACAGTTTGATACCTGTGTTTGAATTAGATAAAAATGGTGTTCCAATAAATACCATAGGCACAGGAGAGGAAAGGAAAAAGCAACGTTTTATACAAGGAATATATCAGAGAATGAGATTGTTAAATCCTATTTTACATGAACATATGATTAAACTTGAGAAAATGGGATTGTTGAATACAGATAGGATTATGAATCAGGTATTCAATAAAGATATACCACTCATTAAGGAAGACCAACGGAATATTTTAAAAAGAGGTTTTGATGCATATTTTGCCGGGGATTATATAGTAGCATGTCATTTGATTATACCTCAGTTTGAATCTGCTATCAGAAATCTTTGTGAAATGTTTAATGGTGAGATTCTTCGGACTCAGGGAAAAGCTGAAAATGGAAGTGAGTATAAATCATTGGAAGGACTTTTAGAACAACTGAAAGATGCTTTAGGAGAGGATGTCGCGACATATTATAAGGTTTTGTTTACAGAAACTAATGGATGTAATTATAGAAATCTGATAAGTCATGGCTTATTATTTGAGAATGATTTTAATGAGAATATGGCGGATAGAATCGTTCATGCATTTTTATTGTTAGGACAGCTTGTTTTGTTAACCTGGGAGAAACAAAAACAGAGATGTAATAGTTAATTGCTCAATGGAGTATATTGAGATGCATTGTTTTTCTTGAAATAATTTAAGGTCTCGATAGTGATTAGAGGAAAATGACTATTTTTGTTTGCAAAATAGATTGACGAAGAAATATGAATAAGAATATAAACCGTTTGGAAGTGGTTTTGGCAGAAGAGAAAAAAACTTCGATATAGAACTAATGAGGCGTGTTTGAAGAAATTCTGACATAGTATCGATATGTTTTGTAAAAATTGGATTGAATTGTAATATGTGTTGAAGTGGATATAAAATCTTACTTTGGCTGATATAAAGGAAAATTGTATGAATATATTCTCTTTTTTTGCTGGAGCTGGTTTTTTAGATTTAGGCTTTGAATTGCAAGGTAACTATGATATTGTATTTGTAAATGAATTTGACAAAGAATTCAACCGTGTTTATAGATATGCACGTGGCAATATGGGGCTGCCAGAGCCTCGGTATGGTCATCATGTGGAAGATATAACAGAATATGTGGATGGAGAACATGATGAACGTTTGCAGGTGCTTATCAATATGGTGGGTGAGTCAAAAAGAGCTGATTTGACGGGCTTTATCGGAGGTCCTCCATGTCCGGATTTTTCTGTTGCTGGAAAGAATAGAGGACGTGATGGAGAAAATGGACGTTTGTCAGGTACGTATGCAGAATTGATATGTAGGGCTTTGCCTGATTTTTTTGTGTTCGAGAATGTAAAGGGGCTTTACAGAACAGCAAGGCATCGGCAATTCTTTGAAGAATTAAAACAGTTGTTTCGTGAACATGGATATTCTTTGACGGAGCAATTGGTGAATGCCTTGGAGTTTGGTGCTCCTCAAGATAGGGATAGAATCATATTAATCGGATTTCACCAAGAAGCCATTGACAGGTTGCATCTTCCGGCAGAAAATGGTTTGTTAGTTAATTTTCCATGGGAAGCGCATAAAATATATAATCTTAATGATGTGAAGCAATTACCCTGGCCCGATAAGACTCCATACCGCGAAAATGCTCCTCTTCCTATGCCTGAAGGTATTATAGAAGCATTGACAGTGCAACATTGGTGGACAGAAAATGATGTGATGCATCATCCGAATGGTAACATGTTTTTTCAGCCACGTGCTGGTATCGTGAGATTTAGAACCAAGGATGAAGGTGATGTTGAGAAGAAATGCTATAAGAGATTGCATAGATGGAGATATTCACCTACGGCTGCTTATGGGAATAACGAAGTACATATTCATCCGTATTTGCCTAGACGAATATCTGTAGCGGAGGCATTGGCAATTCAATCATTGCCTGCAAATTTTATTCTACCGTTAGATATTTCGTTGACAAATGCCTTTAAGACGGTCGGAAATGGAGTTCCCTTTGTTTTAGCTAATGGTATTGCGAATTCAATAAATGATTATATTAATCACATAAATTTGTAGTTTAGAATATGACTTTGACATTAGAACATTTTTTAGATCTGATAGATGAGCTTCCAAAATATCATGAATATGATTACGTAAAAGGGGGAGTTTATAAAATCCGTCTGGAAGGAGTGGATCATAATAATAAAAATGTAGCGGTCACCAAAGTTGATACAAGTAATAGCTCGGTTAAGACTGCAAATATAACTACAGAAAATCTTTCTACATTTGTAAAAAAGGTCGTTGAGAACAAGCCCTTACATATTGAATCTGTATGGAATGGTTCGGGTAGTTCCCGTTCTGCATGGGAAGGATTATTTGCTCATACCTCAGAATTTTATACTTATTTTTCAGGAAATAAAAAATATTTGGTGTGGGTCCCATCCCACCCACATACTCCGGGGAAAATGGAGACTTTAACGGAGAAAATGATGGAAGAGTTGTCTCTAAATCACCCTGCTGTTTTTGAATGTGTTAGTTCAAAGTATCGCCCATATATTACAGCTATTAAATCGAAACCCTTCCTTTTGTTGGCTGGTATTTCCGGGACGGGGAAAAGCCGAATCGTGCGCGAATTGGCGCGGGCGTGCTGGAATGAGGACTCGGAAGAATTTAAATCCCAAAAGCCGGAGAATTTTGAGATGGTCCAGGTTAAGCCGAATTGGCATGACTCAAGCGAATTGATTGGTTATGTAAGTCGGATAGATGGAGAGAAATTTGTAGTTGGCCCGTTTTTAAGATTTTTAGTGAAAGCTATACAGCATCCTGATATGCCCTATTTCTTTTGCCTTGATGAAATGAATCTTGCTCCAGTAGAGCAGTATTTTGCTGAGTATCTGAGTGTAATGGAGTCGCGGAAGAAGAATGAGCAGGGTGAGATAGTGACTGACCCGATTGTAAATTTTGAAGTCACTACTGCGTACAAGAGTCTGATAGATCAGTTGTTTGTGAATGATGAGGCGGCACGCAGGGATTATTTGACAGAAAGTAGCGGAAAGCGTTTGTCTTTGCCTGCCAACCTGATAATTGTGGGAACAGTGAATATGGATGAAACCACTTTCTCTTTTTCACGCAAAGTGCTTGATCGGGCCATGACAATAGAAATGAATGAGGTGGATTTGGACGCTGGTCTGACAGAACGTTATGAGCATATTGGAAAATTAGGATGCGATGAACTTATTGGTACCGCCGTAGAAGGAGTAGATGTGTATGCTGCCAATAAGGAGGTGTGCGATAAGGTATTAACTTATTTGAAGGCGGTCAATGCAGTGTTGGAAGGAACTTCATTCAAAATTGCTTATCGTACACGAAACGAATTTTTGCTTTATGTGGTCAATAACTTGTCTTACAGGAAGGATGAGGCAGGAAATGAATTGACGGAAGAATATGTTATTGCAAGGGCTTTGGATGAAGTGACAAGCATGAAGATTCTTTCCCGGATTGAAGGCGATGATACGAAAGTTAAGGACTCTTTGCTGGATGACCTGATCAAGACCATCCGTGAGAGGCTGAAAGATTTGTCTGAAGAATTTGTAGAAGAAAAATCGGTCTCATTGGCAAAACTGAAGGAAATGAAGAAGAAGCTGGATTCTGGCTTTACAAGTTTTTGGAGTTATTGATGGAACTTTTGACGATACAGCACGAAGATTTCGAATTGAGCATTGAATGTGCGAAGTTTGAAACGGTTTGGGAGAAAGCTAGGAATAACGTGGGTGAGGAGGCTCTTATGTCCACTTATTCTTGGTCTGACGGCGTGCAGTCTGTGATGATGTCAGGAGGGGCAGGTGAAGATTATCTGATTGAAAAAAATGTTCCAGCTCAATCCGTCTTTTTTGAAAATACGGATTATCCTATATGGGTGGACTTTAAAGATTATGTAAAAGAGGCCCGATTTGGTTCGACTTTGGAAAATGATAATGAACGCTTTACTTTCCATAGGCATATTTTGGCTGGTTACTTGAACTATGGTAATGAAATAGGCCGAAGTGAAATAAAGTTGGTGTATAAAGTAGGTAATGAGATACGCCGTTTCAGTTTCTCTTTTGAGGTTCTTAGTTATAAGTTGGATTATCATAAGCATTGGAAAGCGATTGTAGAAGATATTGAGAAAGAGTATCGAATGTTGTCGCTTGATTATATGCGGAGAACTTTTCACGGGTTTGCTCCAGATAAGAATGGCGAGACACCGGAAATAATCTGGTGGAGTATTTTTGCCGATGAACAACAGAAATTTATAAAAGCGTGCAAGAATATTATTGAACGTCCTCGTCATAGACTGCACGGAAGAAAGACTTATTTGAGGGCAGACCAGTTGACTTTTATCCCTACATCTATAGAGAATGAAGTGGCTGAGCATCGACGGAATCTTGCTCATCTGTATTGCGTTGAAGAACAGGAAACAACGAACGATACCCAGGAAAATCGTTTTCTTAAATTTGCTCTTTTACAGATATCTGTAAAGTATGAACAGTTGAAGAAGCAGATTGAAAAGTTAAAGGGCGTTTCGGAGGTAATGCGATTGGATATGCAGACGGTTGCAATGTCACTTAAACGGTTGAACAGACATCCGTTTTTCCGGACAGTCGGGCGGTTTAAGGGATTCACACAGGAAAGTCTTGTTTTGCAGAAAGCGTCAGGATACAGCCAGGTTTATCGCACATGGAATATATTGCGTCGTGCGTATTCACTGAATGACGGTATGTATCGGCTTCAGACAAAAGACATCGCTACATTGTATGAGATATGGTGCTTTATTGAAGTGAGCCATATTGTGAAAGAACAGCTGCATCTTGCCGATGAGGATTTGGAGCATCGTAACCGAATGGAGATGAACGGACTTTTCACTTGGAAATTAGGAAAAGGAGAGCATTCACGTATCTTGTTCAAGAAAGATGATGTGGAACTAGCGGAACTGGTATATAATCCGAAGAGTACGGAAACAGATGGCAGTTCTGTGGGTATAAAAGAATTGGTGGTACCAACCGTTCCTCAAAAGCCTGACATCGTTTTGAGACTGACTAAAAATGACTTGCAGGAAGGAATGAAGTTTACATATCTTTTTGATGCGAAATATCGGATTGACGGAAAAGTGAATGGGGTTGATGTGCCGCCTGATGAGGCGATAAACCAAATGCATCGGTATCGTGATGCCATTTATTATAAGGATTATTCGTCAGATGCATTGAAGAAAGAAGTGATTGGCGGTTATATACTTTTCCCGGGAGATGGAACTTCTGTAGATGTGGAGATGTCCAGATTTTATAAAAGTATTGAGAAAGTGAATATCGGTGCTTTTCCTTTGCGTCCAAGAGATGAGGAGAACAGGATGTTATTGGAACATTTTATAGAAGGACTTATAAATACCAAATCGCAGGAGGTTATAGCGCGTGTAATTCCTCAGAAAGGAACTTTTGTTGAAGTTGGTAATCGTGTACTTATTGGGTATGTGGTTGAAGGACGTGCTGGTTATACGGATCGCTTTGAGAATGGAACCGCTACGTTGTATTATACTGGAAGACAATTTCCGACGACCATTGCATTGCAGGATCTTCATTTTTTCATACCTTACATTAAGGAAAAGGGAATCAGAGATGTGTATGAGATAATCCGGATACGGACAATTACGGCGCAGGAGGCTAAGCGGACAGAATATGACGATGTGTCTGTTAATGATTTGCGCTTGGCTTTTGAATTACGTTTTAGCCGTAAACTTTTTGACGATTATCAGAAGGTTAATACTCATAAAATGATTCTTCATACTTTTATTGATACTACGTTTGATGAGCTTGATGGATTGAGGATTGATAAAAACAAGTAAGGTCATATGGACAGACTGACGAAGGAACAACGACACCGTTGTATGTCGGCAATACGTGGCAAGAACACAAAACCAGAGATAGTGGTACGTAAGTTCTTGTTTGGACGGGGATTCCGTTATCGGCTGAACCATCCGCGTCTGCCTGGACATCCGGATATTGTGCTTCGTAAGTATCGTACGGTCATTTTTGTTAACGGCTGCTTCTGGCATGGACATGATAATTGCAAATATTATCATCTTCCTAAAACGAATGTGGATTTCTGGCGGAAGAAAGTGGAACGAAACAAGAAGCGGGATGTGGAGGAACAGCGTCAGCTTGCTGCAATGGGGTGGCATTGTATAACCATCTGGGAGTGTCAGTTAAAACCTAAAATCCGTGTGCAGACCCTTGAATCATTGGCTTTTACATTGAACCATATTTTTCTGGAAGACCGTAAAATCAAGACTTATACGACATCGGAAGATGAGGATATACCGATGGCTGCTGAATCTGAGGTGGAATATACGAATGATAGAATTGTATAAAGTTACTTATAGATTTATCAATCAATAATCAGGAATTTATATTAAGGTACATGTTTATGAATACTCAGAAGTTAGAATTAATCATATCTATTATAGATAAATACCTTGAATACGATTATAAAAAAGATGTACTAACAGCCGTTGAAGCAGCAGAATTGTTAGATAAAGCTGGAGTTCTCAAAGATTCATTGAGCAGACCTGGAAAACCTTTACGAGATATTCTAAGGGCTGGATATATTACACATGCTTACCAACTTAGTAATGGAAGATGGTTTATACCACATTCTGATGGAAAGTATGAAAAATCTATACAAAAGCCCGTTGGAGTTGCTACATCTCAAATATCAGAAGAACAGTTAATGAATTCGTCTAATTTCCTCAGTGTAAAACAGTTGAATGATTCAGATATACCTGATTCTTCAGGTGTGTATGTTGTTAAGATAAAGGATATTGATAAACTTCCGCTTACCTTTAGTAAGGTGTTGAAAGAGAGGAAGCATAAGATTTTGTATATTGGGATTTCTACGAACTCATTAAGGAGAAGGCTGTGGGGAAATGAATTGCATGCAAAGGGTCATGGCACTTTTTTCCGTTCATTAGGTGCTATATTGGGTTATTTGCCGGAAACTGGATCTTTGTTGGGGAATAGGAATAAAAGAAATTATAAGTTTTCCGCACAGGATTCTGCTGGAATAATTCGTTGGATAGAGGATAATTTGGAAATAAACTTTATTGTTCATTCTGAGAATTTAGAAAAGATAGAAGAATCTCTGATTGTCAAATATGTGCCTTTGATGAATCTGGATAAGAATCCAGTAAAATTATCCGAATTGGTAGAGTTACGAAGAAAGTGCGAAGCTGTAGCCAATGGTTATTAATGGAGCTGTTGTTTCTGTATAAGTCGTTTATGGAATATCTATTACTTTCCTTAATCATAGCTGTTGCCATCGTTTCGTATCTCAGTCACCGAAGAGATATGAAACTGCTCTGCTCTGTGTCTTCTCCTACAAGAGGAACAAGGTCGGAACGAAAGCTCATTATCAAGATGTTAAAGAAAGGAGTACATCCGAAAGCAATTTTTCATGACTTATATTTGAAAAGAAAAAGCGGGAGTTACTCTCAAATAGACCTTGTGGTGGCTACTCCACAGGGATTGGTGGTGATAGAAGTAAAGGACTATAGCGGCTGGCTGTTTGGAAGTGAAAGGCAACGCTATTGGACACAGATTTTGAATTATGGCAAGGAGAAATACCGGTTCTACAACCCGATTATGCAGAATGCCGGTCACATAAAAGCATTGAAAGAACAGTCGGCACAGTTTGCTCAACTTCCCATTTACAACATTGTGTTGTTTGACGGGGATTGTACGCTGAAAGACGTTAGCTATTCGCAGTTTGGTACGTTTGTGGGCTATGCCGGCAATATCATGCGGGTATTGAAAACTATCAAAGGATTCGGTGAGGCGGAGTATACGGATAAAAAAGAGGTGGCCCGTGTGCTTCGTGAGGCTGTGCGTAACGGGGAGAATCCGGCCATCGTGGCGAGCCATGTGGCAGACGTACAAAGCCGGAACTGGGATTGCCCTCGACCAGTGATAAACTGGTTTCCTCGTTTCTTTAGAATCTTCCGCTGGAGAAGATGGATAAGATTTTAGTATAAGAATAATGACTAAATGTACTATGATAAGAATGTCGGTATAACATAATTTTTTTTACCTTTGCTAACTAACCCACAAAAAACC
>CAJJNP010000130.1 GCA_905193145.1 uncultured Odoribacter sp.
TGAAGGAACTGTTGATGGACGCATTCGCTTTTTACGTAATATTACTGGTTTGTGGTTGTTGCAGAATCTAATGAAAGAATGGGAAGAGTCTGGAGTTAAACGGACTTATGCTGAATTGATTGATGAAGCTGAACAATGTGATTTTGCTTCAGTGGTGAATGTGGATGATGCTTGTTTTAACAATCCGGATAATATGGGGGAGGCTATCCGTGTTTATTGTATGGAACATGGTTTGCAGGTGCCTGAAACACAGGGTGAATTTGTACGATGTGTCGTGCTTTCTTTGGCACACAAATATGCAGAAGTAAAACGACTGTTGGAAAAATGTGCAGGTCGCAAGATTGATACAATTTATATTGTTGGTGGTGGTTCAAGAAATCGTTTGTTGAATCATCTTACAGAGCAGTTGACTGGAGCTAAAGTGGTGTGTGGAGATGCAGAGGCTACTGCTGTGGGAAATATAAAAGTACAGGCAGCTTGTATGAATAAATTTTAGTAACGAACTTTAAATGTAAATAGATATGTCTTCAAAAGCATCTTTGGTACCAAAGAATCTGATTCTTCCCTTTATTTTAGTTACGACGTTGTTTTTTGCTTGGGGATTTGCAAATGATATTACGAATCCGATGGTTAAAGCTTTTTCTAAAATATTTAGAATGAGTGTGACTGATGGGGCTTTAGTGCAGTTGGCTTTTTATGGTGGGTATTTTGTTATGGCTTTCCCTGCAGCTCTTTTTATAAGAAAATATTCGTATAAAACCGGTATTCTTTTGGGGCTGGGACTCTATGCCTTGGGCGCATTGCTTTTTATTCCAGCCAGTATGTTAGGATATTATTATCCTTTTTTGATAGCTTATTTTATATTGACTTGTGGTTTATCTTTTTTGGAAACAAGTTCTAATCCTTATATCTTGAGTATGGGTGATGAACGGACAGCTACTCGTCGTTTAAATTTGGCACAGGCATTTAATCCGATTGGCTCATTATTGGGTATGTTTGCAGCAATGTTTTTTATTCAGTCTCGATTGAATCCGATGAGTACCGCTGAACGAGCTCAATTGTCGATTGAGGAGTTCGAGGCTGTTAAACAAGCGGATTTGCAGATATTGATTATGCCGTATGTTGTTGTCGGTTTAGCTGTATTGTTGCTTTTCTTTGTTATACGTTTTACAAAAATGCCTAAGAATGCTGATGCGGATCATTCCTTACATTTAGGACATGCATTGAAACGAATTTTCTCTATCCCTCGTTACCGGGAAGGTGTGATTGCACAGTTTTTTTATGTGGGAGTACAGATTATGGCATGGACGTTTATCATTCAATATGGTACTCGCATTTTTGTGAATCAGGGGATGACAGAGCAGGAAGGAGAAATTCTTTCGCAGCAATATAATATTGTTGCAATGGCAATATTCTGTGTTAGTCGTTTTATTTGTACGTTCTTGCTGAAATACGTTTCTCCTGGTAAATTGTTAATGGTGCTAGCGGTTGGGGGAGCTGTTTTGACTGCAGGGGTGATAGGATTCCAGGATGTTTATGGGTTATATTGTCTTGTGGGAGTTTCTGCTTGTATGTCGCTTATGTTCCCGACTATATATGGCATTGCCTTGCAAGGTTTGGGTGAGGATGCAAAATTTGGGGCAGCAGGACTTATTATGGCAATTTTAGGTGGTTCTATCATGCCTCCATTACAAGCTGCTATTATTGATTGTCATACAATCATGGGATTGCCTGCAGTGAATGTTTCTTTTATTTTGCCGTTTGTCTGTTTTATTGTTGTGATGATATATGGCTATAGAAGTTATACCATTCATATGAAATAGAGTGAAAAAATAAAACCGACTTTTTCAGTCGGTTTTATTTTTTTAGTCTAATTTCAAAACTGCTAAAAAGGCTTTTTGTGGTACTTCAACATTTCCGATTTGTTTCATACGTTTCTTACCGGCTTTTTGTTTTTCCAGCAGTTTTCTTTTACGCGAGATATCACCTCCATAGCATTTGGCTGTTACATCCTTTCGGACTGCTTTGATTGTTTCTCGAGCAATAACTTTAGCTCCGATAGCAGCTTGTACTGCAATATCAAATTGCTGTCGTGGTATCAAATCTTTCAGTTTTTCGCAAATGCGACGTCCGAAAGCATAAGCATTATCGAAGTGAATCAATGCTGAGAGGGCGTCAACAGATTCTCCATTTAATAGAATGTCCAATTTTACCAGATTGGCCTTGCGATAGCCGATTTGGTAATAATCGAAAGAGGCATATCCTTTGGTAATACTCTTCAATTTATCATAGAAATCAAATACAATCTCTCCTAATGGCATCTCGTAGGTAATTTCTATACGGTTTCCTGTATGGTATTGTTGGTTCAATAGGATACCTCGTTTGCCCAAGCAGAGAGTCATGATTGGACCGATATAATCGGCTGGGGTAATAATTTGTGCCCGGATAAATGGTTCTTCAATGTAATCAAGTGTGCTTGCAGATGGCATATCCGAAGGGTTGTGCATTTCATATACATCGCCTTTGGTTGTGTGTGCAATATACATTACGTTGGGTACAGTTGTAATCACGTTCATATTGAACTCTCTGTCCAAACGTTCTTGTACGATTTCCATGTGCAACATGCCTAAGAAGCCGCAACGGAATCCAAACCCCAAAGCTGCGGATGATTCCGGTTCAAAAGTGAGGGATGCATCATTGAGTTGCAACTTTTCTATAGAGGCTCGCAAATCTTCATAATCTTCAGATTCGATAGGATAAATACCTGCAAATACCATAGGTTTAACCTCTTCAAATCCGTCAATGGCTACATCACATGGTCTGTTTACATGAGTGATGGTATCTCCGACCTTTACTTCTGAAGAGGTTTTGATACCTGAGATGATATATCCGACATCTCCGGTCTTTAGTTCTGCTCGAGGTTCCGGTTTAAGACGGAGCACACCGATTTCGTCAGCTGTATATTCTTTACCGGTATTGACAAATTTTACTAAATCGCCTGTTTTCAGACTGCCATTGATAATACGGCAATAGGTGATGATTCCTCGAAATGAATTAAATTCCGAGTCGAAAATCAATGCTTGTAATGGTTGTGAAGGAGAACCTACTGGGTGGGGTACACGTTCTACAATGGCGTGGAGAATCTCTTCTACTCCTAAACCGGTTTTGCCACTGGCTTCAATGATATCATCTCGCTTGCAACCGATAAGTTCGATAACTTGGTCTTTCACCTCTTCCGGCATGGCATTCGGCATGTCCATTTTGTTTAATACAGGAATGATTTCCAAGTTGTTTTCTACTGCAAGATACAGATTAGATATGGTTTGAGCCTGTATTCCTTGCGTGGCATCGACAATTAATAAAGCGCCTTCGCAAGCTGCAATGGAGCGGGATACTTCATACGAAAAGTCAACGTGTCCCGGGGTATCTATCAGGTTGAGAATGTATTTTGTTCCCTTGTATATATAGTCCATTTGTATGGCGTGGCTTTTAATTGTGATGCCGCGTTCGCGTTCCAAATCCATGTCGTCAAGCACCTGGGCTTGCAGGTCTTTGCCGGTAACAGTGCCGGTATATTCCAATAGACGGTCGGCCAGGGTGCTTTTACCATGGTCGATATGAGCTATAATACAGAAGTTACGGATATTTTCCATGTGCAATATAATAGGATTAAATCAGGCCGTAAAGATAGTAAAATTTAGTTTGTAAAGTATTGTATGTTTTGAGTATCTTTACAGCGTTTTTAGACAAAGACTCTTTAAATCAAATGCTATGGTAAAATCAATGACCGGATTCGGCAAGACTACTGTTGAATTCAGAAATAAGAAAATCATTATTGAGATTAAAAGTTTAAATTCCAAACAGTTGGATTTGAATTTGCGTATTCCAAATCTTTATAAGGAAAAAGAAATGGAAATCAGAGGGTTGGTAAAAGAACGTCTGGATAGAGGCAAAGTGGATATGGTGATTTACTTTGATAATGCCGAGTCTGAAAAAGATGTTGTAATCAATCGTTCGGTAGTGACTCAATATTTTAACCAGATGTTGGAAATATCAGAACAGTTGGGGGTGGATACAGATAAGAGTGCTTTGTTACAGACTGTGATGCGTTTCCCTGATACGTTACAAGTGAAAGCAGAAGAATTAGATGAAGAAGAATGGACTGTTTTACATGTAGGTGTAGAGAATGCCTTGGAAGAGATGAATCGTTTCCGTCTTCAAGAAGGGGCTGCATTGATAAAAGATATTACTCATCGCATCGCTTTGATTCAGGAGTTATCTGCTCAAGTACCTGCTTTTGAAAAACATCGAGTAGAGGTGATTCGTCAGAAATTGCAGGAAAAGATCAATGAGTGGACAGATGTAAAAAATATAGATCAAAACCGTTTGGAGCAGGAGATAATATATTATTTAGAAAAACTGGATATCACAGAAGAAAAGGTACGATTGGCCAATCATTGCAAGTATTTTTTGGAAACTGTTGAGAAAGAAGAGGCACCAGGACGGAAAATCGGTTTTATTGCACAGGAAATAGGTCGTGAAATCAATACAATGGGGTCGAAAGCGAACGATCATGATATTCAGAAATTGGTGGTGAAGATGAAGGATGAGTTGGAAAAAATCAAAGAGCAAAGTCTTAATGTATTGTAGTTTTATGAAAGGAAAAGTGATTATATTTTCAGCGCCGAGTGGTTCTGGTAAAAGTACCATTATTAACCATCTTTTGAAAAAGAATTTGGGATTGGAATTTTCCATTTCAGCAACTTGTCGTTTACCTCGGGGTGAGGAACAACATGGACGCGAATATTATTTTTTTACACAGGAAGAGTTTAAGAAACATATTGATGCTGGTGATTTTTTAGAATATGAAGAGGTTTATCCAGGTTGTTTTTATGGAACTCTATTAAGTGAAGTTGAAAGAATATGGGCAAAAGGGAATGCTGTGCTTTTTGATGTAGACGTTGTTGGTGGTGTAAATATTAAAAGAAAATTCGGAGAACAGGCATTGTCAGTTTTTGTGCAGCCGCCTTCTGTGGAGGAATTAGAAAAGCGTCTGATAGGACGTGGTACAGATGCTCCTGAGAAAATTCGTGAGCGGATAGCAAAAGCTGAATATGAAATGGCATTTGCAGAAAAGTTTGATACAATTGTTGTAAATGACGATTTGAATCAGGCATTAGAAGAAGCTGAGCATAAAGTGAGGGCATTTTTGTCATTATAAAAGCGATATATAGCATGAATCCACTGGTCGGACTTTTTTTCGGTTCCTTTAATCCTTTGCACAACGGCCATTTTAAAATAGCCGAATATTTGTTGGATGCCGGATATTGCACTGAGGTGTGGTTTGTGGTGTCTCCTCAAAATCCGTGGAAGGTTGATAGTTCGCTATTGGACGAAAAGAAGCGTCTGGAACTGGTGACCGCGGCTATTGGCAATGACATACGCATGAAAGCCGTGGATGTAGAATTTTCTATGCCGCGGCCTTCTTATACTTATCAGACATTGAAAGTTTTGCAAGGGAATTTCCCGAATACGAGTTTTGCATTAATCATAGGTGGTGACAACTTGCTGCGTTTTCGAGAATGGCGTAATGCTGAAGATATTTTATTGCAATTCCCTATTTTGGTTTATCCGCGTCCTGGAGTAATTTTATCAGAATGTCCGGTAGGCAATGTTACGTTGGTTGATGCTCCCTTGGCAGATATTTCATCCACAGAAATTCGCCGTAAAGTGAAGATGGGCGAAGATATATCAATGGATGTTCCGGCTAATATTGTTAGTTTGGTGAAACGTTACTACTGATTTCTCCCTATATGTGATGAGTATTTTGAGGGCAATTACCTAAAATAGGTGATTGTATAGGTTGTATTTAGCCCCTATCTTTGTAATGTCAGAAATGAGAACGTTTTATTGATTAATATTTATAGTTGCAATGTCACAGGTTTTAGCCGACCTGTGACTTTTTTTATCTCTTCTTTAATAAGGACAAAAAAAGAAAACACCGGCAGGATGCGACTTGCGGATCCTTCAAATGAAAGGAATGTATCATAGGAATCATGGCCACATAATTATGTCCTTGTATACATTAATTCCACCTCCGGTGTTTTTCACAGTACAGTAAACATATATGCGCAGTCGTCTCCCTCTAAATCCACGAGAGTGCAGACATTTGCTTGTACGGCAGGTCTTCTGACTTACTTCGTTTCGGGCGCCTTCCCGTCTTGTTAAATGAAGACAGTGGCAGGAGTATTGCCCTGAAACTCTATTGAAGTTCACAGCAGCGGGGTCTGTTCAGGATTTGCACCTGATTCCCTTTTATTTCCCTTGCCGAATGACAATAGGAAAACCAGTACATGGACAAAAGTAATCAATTAATTGAAAATTGGAAATATCCAGAAGAAAATAAAATGCAATAAAAGTTCTGCTACCTATAAATGATTAAGGGGTATGTTTCTTTCATCATTATTGGGGATTGTCGAGCCCATGCCTTCCATCTACTTTTGCAATGCTTGAAAATGATATTTTATAGATTAATAATATGAAAAAGACAAATTTATTTTTAGTGGCTTGGATGATGCTGGGAGTGGCATTTACAGCTTGTTCGGATGATGAGGAGAATGGTGGTAAATATGATGGTGCTTATACTGAAAAAACGGTAGAGGCTCATGAATATGGCGCATGGTCTTATTTTAATTTTGAGACAGGTGAGGTAAAGAAATTGGCAATTAAGAAAGAGGAAGGTGCTGTAACCGGATTGTATAAAGGGCCTTTGAAAGGGACTGGGATGTTTGCAACGATAGTTTCAATTGATGAGCAACCAATGATTATCAATCGTATTTCTGCCGACAGTGTGGAGATTATTTTGTCTGATTTGGTGATGTCTATGCCGGGGACTTCTGGAAAACCGACTCCTTTTACTGTGAAAACTCATTCTAAGGCAATCAAAGAGGGAAATGTATGGAAGTTGACAGGAACAGCAACAGATAATATAGTTGAAGATGGTAAGGGTGGTTCTATTATCTACAAGTTGACTGTTGATGGTACGATTGGTACAGCTAAAGGGGAAGCGCTTGCTTTGGAGTGTAAATTGCGTCCCGGTGCTATGCCAATGGATATTACTGCAAATTATTCGGCAACTGTAGCCAATAATTATGTATATGGTGTTGATGCAGCTGAAGAGTCGGCATTGGATTGGGATATTGCAATACATAAATATGATATCCGGACAAATAGCGGCTTGGTCAAAAAAATGACAACAACAGATTTGGATGCGGTAAATACTACAAATCTTCCTGCAGAAAGTGAAATGGTTGCAGATACGGATGGTTCTGTAATGGCTGATATGACGAATATGCAATTGGGATATGTCGGTTTTCAGGATGTGAAGTTGAATAAGGAATTAGGCGGTTGGGTGACTGCAACTCCTACAGGAACAATGCCTCCGTATACGTACACATTGAATGATAATGTATTTGTTGTGAAAGTGGATGGTAAGGTGTGGAAGATGAAATTTACAGCCTATACTTATGGAGGAAAAACAGCTGCCAAGTTTTATTATGGAGAAGTGAAATAAATAGTTACAACCCATTCTTATAATATTTATGCAGAAGATACTATGGTTTGTGTTCGTCCTGTTGGCTTTGCCTGTATGGGCGGAAGAAGAAACGGCTCCTGTTGTTGTTTGTACAATTAGGGGAGTAGTATTGGATGAAGCAGGAGCGCCCTTACCGGGTGCTTCTGTTTGGGTAAAAGGTACAACCATCGGAGCTGGAACTAATGCACAAGGCGAGTTTGCCATAGCTCTCCGTAAATTCGGCAGTCAAGTTTTGCGTATTAGCTTTGTCGGTTATAAGACACAGGAATATACGTGGAATGGTGATGAAAGTGCAGTGGTGACAATTCGGCTGCAAGAGGCTCGTAATTCCATGGATGAGGTTGTAATAACGGGTACTCGTACACCGAAACCCTTAAAAGAGTCTCCGGTATTGACTCGCGTGATTTCCCAGCGGGAAATAGAGCAGATAAATCCGATCGATTTTCAGAACTTATTGGAATTTGCTTTGCCTGGTTTGCAATTTGGTGTTGCGCATGGTTCTAATTTGCCGGAGTTGAAGTTTCAGGGAGCTGCCGGCGGATATGTATTGTTTTTAATTGACGGAGAGCGCATCGGAGGGGAAGGAGCAAATGGTAATATAGATTTTGACCGTATTGATATTGATAATATTGCCCATATAGAGGTCGTCAAAGGAGCGATGTCTACTCTTTATGGAGCACAGGCGATGGGAGGGGTGGTCAATATCATTACAAAAAATGCAGATCGCCCGTTAACAGCGGACGTAACAGCCCGTTGGGGTAATAAAAATGAAATGAAGTACGCTGCTTCAGTCGGTACAAAATTGAGTCGTTTTTCCTCTTTAACATCAGTATCTTATCGTAAACGAGATCCTTATACAGTACAAGATGAGGAGGGACAAATTACAGAAACAAATAAGGACGGAGTAATTATTCGTGACACCGCTGATAAAAAAACATCTCAAGTGTTGGGTTATGATGCCTGGTCTGTCTGCGAGCGTTTAGGGTATTCATTTACAGATAATTTGAAAGCTGAATTAGCTGGTAGTTATTATCGTAATAATTTGCAGGACCCTTATGAAAGTGAGGGCGTTCAAAATCGGAACGAAACATTTTCATTAAATCCGAAACTGACCTATATCTTGAATGCTAATCATGCTTTGACGTTGAGTTATATGCTTGATGATTATAGTAAGCATGAAATATATGCTGATGATGCTCCTGACAGGAAGACGATGGAGGATTTTACCAACAATGTACGATTGAACTATTCTGGTAAACTGAATGAAAAACATATTTTGACTGCAGGATTGGAAGTTTATACACAACGGATGAAGCACTATTGGTTTGATAAAGAGGCAAATTTGGAGTATAAGTTTCAGAATTATGTATTGTATTTACAAGAAGAATGGAAAATAGCCAAACAGTTCAGTTTGGTTGCCGGTGTTCGTACAGACTGTCATTCTGATTATGGCTTTCATGCCAGTCCGAAAATCTCTATGCTTTATCGTTTAGGTGATTTTGCTTTACGGGGTGGGTATGGTATGGGTTTTCGTTTGCCGACTTTAAAAGAGTTGTATGCCTCCTATCAAATGGGAGGTTTTGGTTTTATGATTTATGGAAATCCGGATTTAAAACCTGAAAAAAGTCATCAGGGGACATTGTCTCTTGAATATACCAAAGGGGTATTTAATGGTTCTGTATCAGGTTATTGTACAAAATATGAAAACGAGATCTATTTAGGATATTATGAAGCGGATGACGGGACCAATGCTCAGAAATATTTTAATCATGAAAGTAGTAGGAAATATGGTATTGACGTTATGGGGCAGGTACGTTTGGATTGTGGATTTACATTCAACGGTTCCTATTCTTATGTAAATCCTGATGACAAAACGGATGGTGGATATAATACCTCTGTATTTCGGCCTCACAGCTTGACATTTACAACAAATTATGCCCGGCAGTATGGAAAGGTGAAGACCTCTGTAGCCTTGAATGGGCGTTGGTCTTCCAAGGTGGATGTTTGGAGTAAAGATGAGGAGGGTGTATATACTCGCACTCCTTATTATGCCAATACTTCCATTGATTTGAATTTGTCTGCTCGTTTTCCGAGAGGGGTGCGTTTCACGCTGGGATTGGACAATTTATTGAATTTGAAAGCTAAAAATGGGGCTACGGAT
>CAJJNP010000131.1 GCA_905193145.1 uncultured Odoribacter sp.
AATATCAAATGCTTTCAACAATTTCTTTGTCACAACACCGAATGTAGCCAGACGTTTACCGCCTCTGGTATGAACGGTAAGAGCCGCAGCAAAAATATCATCCGTAAGATTGCCTACCACCAGATTGCGTAAATCCAATCCCAGACGTTTCAAGATATTCTCTACATAAGCTTTCAACTCATATACCGTACTATTCTCATCCGCATGTATCCAAGAATTAGAAACCTTCTTGCCCGTTACCCACAATCCAAGATGGTAATCTTCGGCATAAGCTGCCAATGTTTTTTCCGGATTCTTCTTATCAGCATCGAAATAATAGCAATTACCGAACTCAAAGAATTTCAAGTCAGCATTCTTACGGTTCGCATTATGAGCGATACTTTCGAGCCCTCCAAATAACAATGTCTGGCGCATACTGTTCAAATCAGCACTCAACGGATTCATCAGCATCACCAAGTGATTGGAAGGATAAGACTCTAACCCGTCGTAATAAGCAGCACGTGTCAGAGAGTTGTTCAGTATTTCATTAAATCCGCAACCAACCAACTGCTCAGCTATCAAATTCTGCAGTTTATTTGATTTATCTTCCTCTCCTTTGGTAGTCAGACTCGATTTCAAGGTAGATGGTATCTCTACGTTATTATATCCGTAAATACGAAGAATATCTTCAATCACATCACAATCACGTTGCACATCCACACGATAAGGAGGAACTGCCAACGTCAAGCCTTCAGCCGTTTCATTCGTGACCTTCATTTCCAGACTTTTCACAATACTCTTGATTGTTTCCACCGGAATCACTTTGCCAACCAGAGAATTTACTTTTTCATATGCTAACTCTACGATAAAATCTTGCGCAGGAGCCACACACACGTCCTTAATCTCACTGGAGATGGTACCGCCGGCCAACTCTTTTACCATGATGGCCGCCAACTTCAGGCAATAAATAGTTATATTCGGATCGATACCTCTTTCGAAACGGAAAGAAGCATCCGTATTCAATCCATGACGACGAGCCGTTTTACGCACCCAAGTAGGATGAAAATAAGCACTCTCGATAAAAACGTTTGTGGTTGCCTCCGTAGAACCGGAATCCAGTCCGCCAAACACACCGGCAATGCACATCGCCTCTTCCTTGTTACAGATCATCAAATCACGCTCATTCAATTTACGCTCTACACCGTCTAATGTAACAAAAGGAGTACCTTCGGACAAAGTCTTTACAATGACTTCCCCGCCCTTTATTTTATCTGCATCAAAGCAGTGTAACGGCTGTCCGAAAGCATGAACAATATAGTTCGTAACGTCCACAACATTATTGATAGGGCGCACCCCAATCAACCGAAGCTTATTCTGCAACCACTCAGGACTCTCTTTTACAGTAACACCTTTTACAGTAATACCGGCATATCGGGGACATGCTTCACTGTTCTCTACCGTTACTTTAATATCGAGATCGTGATTTTCTACCGCAAAAGCATCGACCGACGGACATTTTAACGTAGCTTGCTTACCATTCTGAATCAGATAAGCATACAAGTCGCGTGCCACACCATAATGCGAACAGGCATCCGCACGATTGGGCGTGATATCCACTTCGAGCACATAATCACTCTTTACATTATAATAATCTTTGGCCAATGTGCCCGGAACAGCCTGTTCGGGCAAGACGATAATACCATCATGAGAAGTCCCGATACCGATTTCATCCTCTGCACAAATCATACCGATAGACTCTACACCACGAATTTTTGATTTTTTAATCGTAAAACATTCATCACCATCGTAGAGTTTCGTGCCTAAGGTAGCAACAACAACCTTTTGTCCGGTAGCTACATTGGGCGCTCCGCATACAATCTGGGTGGGCTCGCCATTTCCCAAATTAACCGTAGTGATGTGTAAGTGGTCTGAATTCGGATGCTCCACACATGTCAACACCTCGCCAATAACGAGACCTTCCAGACCGCCTTTAATGGTTTGAACTTCTTCCACACTTCCTGTTTCCAATCCGATGGAAGTAAGCGCAGCAGCCACTTCTTCCGGTGTCAAATCGAAATCGACATACTCTTTCAGCCAATTATAAGAGATATTCATATCATTAAGTTTTTATTATTTCTCAAAAAGATTCGCAAAGTTAATAAGTTTTTTCGGTTGGCAGGAAATTTAATACATAGAAAATTAATGAAGTACAAAAATAGCCGGTATCATTTCTTAAAATCCGGAAACAATCCCAATTAGTTTACTTCACTTGCAGAGTAGTCAAGTAGTGAGCTGTTAAGTAGTGAGTAGTTAAGTAGTAAGTAGTAAGCAACTAAGCATTAAATAAATAATAAGCAACTAAGTAACAAGTAGATAAGCGAAAAGCATCAGACAATACATTTCTACTTACTACTTAACTACTTGACTACTTAGCTACTATATATAAACAATTCAAGCTAAAAATATTTAGAAAGGCAATGGCCCGTCACCGCCTATTCCGCCAAACGGATTATCAGCTTGCGGAGCAAAATCAGGTGTAGGAGGCGGAACGTTACCGGCACTATTCATTCGTGAACCCACTATAGGCATCGCCCCTGCATCGGGTGCAGGAATCACCATATCATCATCCGGATTTTGGAATCGAGTGTATTCACCTTTGAAACGTAAGAGTACATCTCCTACAGCACCGTTACGATGCTTGGCAATAATAATTTCCGCCATACCACGCAAGTCGTTTCCATGATCGTCTTGAAAGATCTTATAGTATTCCGGACGATGAATAAAGCACACCATATCGGCATCCTGTTCAATGGCCCCGGATTCACGAAGGTCGCTCAACTGAGGTCGTTTTCCTTCGATACCCTCACGACTCTCGACACCACGATTCAACTGCGACAAGGCAATAATAGGTATATTCAACTCCTTAGCAAGTCCTTTGAGCGAACGCGAGATAGTACTTACCTCTTCCTGACGGCTACCAAATGCCATGCCGCTCGCATTCATCAACTGAAGGTAGTCGATAATGATAATCCGGACCCCATGCTCACGCACCAGACGACGCGCTTTGGTACGAAGTTCAAAAACAGACAACGAAGGGGTATCGTCGACATACAAAGGTGCGTCGATCAGATCTTTCAACTTATAATCCAGTTGCTGCCACTCATATGCAGCGAGCTGGCCGCTCTTGATTTTCTCACTCGGAATTTCACAGACATTGGAAATCAGACGATTTACCAACTGTACATTACTCATTTCAAGCGAGAACAGCGCAACAGGATTCCTGAAATTTACCGCTATATTCTTTGCCATAGAAAGCACAAATGCCGTTTTACCCATAGCAGGACGGGCAGCGATAACAATAAGGTCAGAGTTTTGCCAACCGGAAGTCATCTTGTCCAACTTGGTATAACCACTCTCCAAGCCACTCAAACCATCGGTACGGGCAGCAGCTTTCTGAATCAACTGATACGCCTCACTAATCACCGGATTGATCTGCGTATAGTCTTTCTTCATGTTCCGTTGCGAAATCTCAAATAACTTTCCTTCTGCCTCCTGCATCAGATCGTCCACATCGAGCGTCTCATCAAATGCCTTGCTTTGAATCCCACTGGTAAAAGTAATCAGTTCACGCGCCAGATATTTCTGTGCAATGATACGCGCATGATACTCGATATGAGCAGAAGAAGCAACCTTACTACTCAACTGTGTTATATAAAACGGACCACCAACCTCTTTCAAATCACCGCGTTTAGCCAATTGCTCTTTCACAGTAAGGATATCCACCGGTTGCTGATTAACAGCCAAGTCTGTAATAGCTGCATAAATCAGTTGATGGCGATGTTCATAAAACGATTCCGGGCGAAGAATTTCACTTACCAGGGAATATGCATCTTTTTCAATCATCAAAGCCCCCAACACGGCTTCTTCCAATTCCGGGGCCTGTGGCTGGATACGTCCATAGTCGGTTATAGGTTGCGGAGTTTTGGATTTCGTATTACGGGAAGTTCTTTTTTGTTGTTCAGCCATCTTTCTATTTACAATTTAATATCTGCCTAATTTATTATTAAAAACCAAAACAAACCGACCGGTCGGTTCGTAAAGGGATGGCAAAGATAGAATATAATAATGAAGAATAAATAAAGAAAAATGAAGATTTTACTAACTTTGCATCGATACTTATAAACCATGAGAATCTATTTTGTTTTTTATAGAATTTCTTTTCAGGTTTCTGAGATTTCAATTGTAAATTGTAGTTTTCCTAATCGTAAATAAAAAAATGATCACATTTCCGAATGCAAAAATAAACTTGGGGTTGAATATCACAGAGAAACGCCCGGACGGATATCACAATCTGGAAACCGTTTTTTATCCCGTTCCCATCGAAGACGCTTTAGAGATACATGTGCAAAACAACTGTCAATTACCTGCTGCCAACGGGCAAGTACAAAAGTTTTCTCTTCATCAGGCAGGCTTGGAAATAACAGGAAATGCAGCAGACAATCTGGTTGTGAAAGCCTATCTGATGTTGGACAAAGTGTTCGACCTTCCTCCGGTAGATATTCATTTGTATAAGCATATCCCATCGGGTGCGGGATTGGGCGGCGGATCGTCCGATGCCGCTTTCATGCTAAAACTTTTAAACAAAAGGTTCGAACTGGGACTAACCACCGAAAAACTGGAAGAATATGCTGCGGCGTTAGGAGCCGACTGTGCTTTCTTTATCAACAATATGCCAACCTATGCCGAAGGAATCGGAAACCTATTCTCTCCTATCACGCTTTCTTTAAAAGATTATCAGATCCTATTGGTAAAACCCGATATTTTTGTATCTACGCGAGAAGCTTTTTCGCTGATTAAGCCTCATAAGCCGGAATACTCGTTAAAAGAAACCATCGCCCTGCCTGTCAGCGAGTGGAAAGAAAGATTAGTAAACGACTTCGAGACGAGTGTATTTCCACAATACCCTGCCATCGGAGAGATAAAAGACAAGCTATACCAAAAAGGAGCCATATATGCTGCGATGAGTGGTTCGGGCTCCTCCGTCTTCGGCTTATTCACCCCGGGTACTCCCCTGCCGGAAGCCGATTTTGGAAAAGAAAGCTTTGTGTTTAAAGGAAAAATGATATAACATTTTTCCACGCAAACAGACAGTTTCAGAAGAAACATATAATTAGAGTCTTTTTGTGCGATATTTCATGTAATTGCATAGTGTATAAGTATACCGATAATCAGATATTAGTAGGTTTTGCGGTCTGCAGAAAAACATGTATATTTGCGGTAGTTTTCATGCGAAAAGGTCACCTGAAGGTCACCGAAATGAGCGAAGTATCACTTATAAATTAACGCACGCAACTATATACTTTATTGTACCACGCATTGTGTATAAATACCGTTTGCCTATGTTGGGGTATTGACTTTATAAAGTAAAGTATAATACAGTTATTGATTGTAAAACTAAACATTAGCTAAGTTACATAGATTAAAATAATTAAGTGAACTAATACAAGTATTAATATTACAATCTTATAGTAATTATTGTATGTCCTTGCTGGAGAGAAAGGTCGTTCAAACTCTGTATAAAATTCCTTCATTACAATAGATATCTCATAATTTCCTTTATAAAAAGGCATTGGTTGAAGAAAAGCGAAGTGCCAAAACTGAGCGAGACAGGGTTTTGGCGCAAAGTCGCACATCAGCCATTGAGAGGAACGAGACTGTCAGGTAGCTTCAAGCGCAGGAAGCAAACATACAGCAGCGCATCAGCCAAGCGGTTCTTACAGCCACCAAGAAGAAAGACAATACTACCCGTTTGTTGCAGGAGGCTTTGGAAGCCAGCCGGAAAATTTTAAATGTCATAGCTAATATCCTCTACCAAGCAAGCGAAGTGTTCAGACGAGCAATTGATGCGATTGTTCATTTTGGCACAAAGCAACATAAGTCAATCTTTGCCCCATCCGAAGCCGCTGACATTAAAAGTGTGATGCAGAAATATGGGGAAACGATTGAAATACAAAAAACTGTTGGTGACTGGCTGTGTGGCTATGCAGAACATAAGCAACCCTTTGACGAAATCAAACATCTCCACACACTCAAAGAGGTGGGCGATGTTGCAGAGGGGGCGTATGATTGGAAAATTGAGAAAGGACAAAGAAGTTTAATTTCAATGTAATAATCCTTACTTTTAGTTCTCTAAACCAGTTAATTCAGCTTTGTGAATTTTCCATTCTTTGTAACAATATTTGATGGCAATATTAAGAGATTCCATTCTATCTTTACGATAAAAATCAGAGCAATGCTTTTTCTGATTCGGACACATCTTTATCCTTATACAAGTTGGATAAAGAGGGCATAAATTGCATTCCTTTTGCTTGTCGTATCTTTCGTTCCACATCTTCAGAACAGATGAATCAATATCTTCAGTAAATATCGAACCAATCATTTTTTCTTCGGTAAAATGCTCACATTTGCCAATTATCCCGGATGGAGTTATGACTAAAGAATGACTGCTATCGGCCATACACTGATGATCGGTCATACCGTTAGGAAGTTTATAACCTTTTATATACTCCAAAACGGTGAGTTTATTCTTTAATTTGTAATAACAGCCTATTTGCTCTTGTGTATAGTCTCCCTCGAAATTAAACAGGAGGTGATTGTATATTGTCAGGTACGGATTAGTCCCAAAACGATTATGTAGAATAGCAAGTAACTCTAAAAGGTCCTCTGTGTTGTATGCGTCTTGATTAAGACGGATATTGACAGCTATCTTTGAGTTTAATAATGCCTCAATGTTGTCTAAAACAATTTGGAACTCGGACCCTTGAGAGTTAACGTATGCTTTCGCGCGCAGATATACTTGCTCCGTGCCATCTAATGTAATTTGAACTCGTTTGAGTTTCCACACATTTATTGCTTTGTTGACTATGTTTCGTGTAAAGAGCAGTCCATTGGTGATTATGTGCGAAAAGTACGAAATGCCGAAATCATTTAGTTTTTGACATATCAAATCCATTACTACTGTATTCAGCAAAGGTTCTCCTCCAAACCAAGTTAGCTTAACCTTATTTGTAGAATGGCGTTGAATATACTCACTTGTGACAAGTGCATTTTTTTCGGTCATAGAAATACGCGGAGTTCCTTTTTCATAGCAATAGAAACACCTTGCATTACAGTCTAAAGTGGTCATAATCACATAAGAATTGATGCCTTGATGCGATGCGTCATCAATCCTTTTTGTGCGCAAAAAATCGACCCAATCGCACTCATTAAAAGAATCGACAGGTAAATAGAACCAATACTCTACCAAAAAAATGAAATTTTCTTTAATATCTTTCTCAGACTTAAAAAAGAGAAGACAGCCCGTTACATTGTTATACAACAGTATTCCATCGTCAGTTACTTGTTTAACAACGAAATGGGATAGTCTGTACTTGATATTCTGCTTAGGCTGTCTTACTAAATGATCACGAAACCAAATTTGCTCCTGACGTATTACTTCCATGAGTCAAGCTTAGTCATAATCAATCATGCAATCATCGTCACAATAAACATAGTGCTCATCACACATGCTACAATTGTGGTATACAACAGCGTCGTCGCCTTTTGAACAAGTGTTAGATGACGAACTTACATAGCACCAACTATAATCTATTTTTTCCATAATTGTTAAATTGTAGGATTTAAAACTGTAAGATGTATTATCATGACAAAATTAAACAATATTTATCTTTCTTACAAACTTGTGGATTAAAAGTTCCACCTCAAAGAGTCCATTTATTCTCTTGATAAGAGAAAGCTAATTTCCTCAAGAGAAATGGCTACACAACATAGAAAAATATCATGAAATCGTATGCACTTTTATGAAATCAGATACTCCCCGTGTGAATATACTTTGCGCACAAAAAGGTCACCTGAAGTTCATCAATAAAAGAAAAAGCACCTGTAATTTCTCGTAAATACTTGATTTTTTTTAACAAATAACAACCTAAGTTTAAACCAAGGACCTCCAGATTATGAGTCTGTTTAAATTTTGCCCGGTATTATTCTGAGAGGAAAATGTTACTATTTTGACAAGTACAGGCAGGAACTATTTTCCGAGCCAATGAGGGATGTCCAATACAGGGGGAATAACAATGTACGATATTACCCATTGTATATCAAACCATTAACCATTCGTTCAATAAACAAATGAACCGATATTCTCAACCTGCAAGAATACGCTTTTAATGTTGTGTTAAACACGTATTCTTGTCGGCAGGAATACGCTTCTTTACCAACAAGATATTAATGTTTTGCAAAAAAAGGAATGATATGCAAGAAAACGGAATTAACAATGTTAAAATCAGACGTGCGATTTTCTCACTGTACGGTATGCGACAATCTATTTTTTTACGATTGCTTAATACAAAATAAATCCCATCACCCCGGCCAGACAGATCATCAGAATCGGATGAACTTTATATCTCCAAGTAAGAATAAAAGCAGCAATGAATATTAAAATGCTCTTATAATCTATAAAGTTTTCTCCGTTCATCAGCAGCAAAGCGGCAGCTCCGATCAAAGCTACGGACATAGGCAACAGGCCTGACATTGCCGCATTAACATATTTATTATTCTTGAATTTCACAAAGAAGTAAGAGATAAACAATACCATAAGAAATGAAGGCAGACAAACAGCAACCGTCGCAACAACAGCCCCCCAAACACTCCCAGTCACCGAATAGCCAATATAAGTGGCACTATTTATCCCGATAGGCCCGGGAGTCATCTGTGAAATAGCGACAATATCCGTAAATTGCTGTAACGTCAGCCAATGATGCCGATCTACAATCTCGAACTGAATCAACGAAAGCATGGCATATCCCCCGCCAAAACCAAACAATCCGATTTTCAAATAAACATAGATTAATTGCCAATAGATCATATATCTCCTCCTTTCAGTTTATCTTTTAGCCATAATGTATAAACCAATCCGCCGACAATACCCGCCAATACGATATATACCGGGGATACACCTGCTTTCCATATCAACAAAGTTCCTATGATCGGGGCTATCAATTCCATATAACCCATGCGAATAGCCTTAATGGCCGAAAGACAGGGCACCAAGATCAAAGCAACAACAGCCGGCCGGATTCCATTAAATATCCTGATGACATAAGGGTTATCCTGGAACTGATTGAAGAACAAAGCTATTATCAGTATAATGGCAAACGAAGGCAAAATAGTGCCTAAAGCACAAACCAGACTACCCCAAAAGCCTTTCAGCCTGTAACCGACAAAAATAGAAATATTAACAGCAAAAACTCCGGGCAGAGACTGGGTAATAGCAAACATCTGCATAAAATCTTCCTTAGTCATCCACTGGCGTTTCACGATTTCACGCTCGATAAGCGGAATCATAGCATATCCTCCACCTATGGTAAACATTCCTATTTTTACGAAGTTGAGAAAAAGAGTCAGATACATATATTGCTGAATACATAAAAGATAATGGATACAAAGTTAAGAAAAAACGGAGCAATCCAAAAGCCCATGGAGCTTTTAAACCAAGCAGGAAGTAATTCCAATCGTAAATTACAAACCGCCTAATCGTAAATAAAAACGTATCATCAGACAAAAACGGCTCAATGCATGCAACAGAAGCAAACCTGATATTATAAATGCCAAAACGGTACCACGACTCCCGTCGTAGTACCGTCACAACACAAACACAAAATAAAACACGACAAAACTACTATGCAATCTTACCTGT
>CAJJNP010000132.1 GCA_905193145.1 uncultured Odoribacter sp.
TTGCAAACACTTGTAAATGGATTAAAATACAAAAAGGTTTCATCACAATATTTGTTCCACTCGGCAGAAGCCATTAAATATCTACACGCAATATGAACAAACAAATGCAATATTTAGTGGAGGGTATAACTAAAGATATCATAGTCTATCTAATACAGGATAACGGGTATGATTTGTCTACTGCCCTTAAAGAATTCTATAATTCGGAGACGTTTATAAAACTAACAAACGAGGCCACCGGGCTCTATATTGAAAGTTCTGCTTATGTCTATGAAATATTAAAAGGTGAACTGAAATATGGAAAGATTATGATTTAAAAATATTGCCAGGTCAAGTCATTAACAGCTATTATTGTCTGCATGAAAAATACGGCTCCACATAAAGGAATTATTGTCACATTGATGATTATGCTGTTCATGGCAACAGTGATAATCCGAAATGTAAATATCTACCGTCTGGAAGCCAAAAATTTCAAACAGGAGATGGAGAAGGCGGTCCGGAGCGGGATCAAGGAGTATCTGCTGTCGCAGGATATAAAAACCTCCTATCTGCTTTCACAGACACCCTCATACATCAAGATTAAATATATGGTGGGAGAAAATTTATATGTTGTCAATCCACAAAAACAACAGTACGGCACAGCCTATCTCCGAATGCGCTATGATTTTTTCCGCGACAGTTGGTCCACCGACAGCCTCGCCGCACAAATCAGAAAACTGACCTCTTATGCGGAATTGCCAGCCACAATTGTCAGGAGGAACGCAGCAGGACAGATTATCGATTCCTACCCGGCAGACTGCTCCATTCCTTCAGAACCGGCTACATTTACTATCGATGGAATCGGAACCGCCTATTCAGATTCCATTTCCGTATGGTGCGAAATGCCTTTCAGCCTATTCAAAAAGAGACAAGGCTTTTTATACTACCTGACCATCATCCTGCTTCGTTGGTCGCTGCTTTTCTGTTTCCTGATTATCTATAAAAACCGGACAGACTACCGCAACCGGCTGTTGCTGGAAAAGCAGGCGATTTTCATACACGACCTCAAAAGCCCCCTTTGCACCAACCGCAATATCGCCAACCATCTGCTGAAAAATACGGCTTCACACCCGCTGGAAAAGTTCCGACAAAAAGCAGAGACATTATTACACCTGTCCCGGGAAATGCAGAACGAAATCAACCGTTTTCTTTTTGATTACGACACAATGCCGGAGGCAGAAGATTATCGGGAATTCAACCTGAAGGAGATGCTGCAACGTGCCATCACGCACCATTCCGCCGGGAATGACATCTCCATTTCGCTGGATTTCAAACGGACTGACACAAATTTTGAAGGATCGGAGTTTCATATCGAACACATGGTGAACAACCTGCTCAGCAATGCCATCAAACATGCCGGACAAGGCAAAACGATTCAAGTAGCCTGCTACACGACACCACAGGGACAGACGGCTATTTCGATCATCGACCAGGGAGATGGCAATGTTTCGGCAACGGAAGATTCAACGGAAAGCCACGGTATGGGACTTCCCTATATCAACCGGAACATACGCAGGTACGGCGGTTCGTTTACTATCCGCAACCGACAGGAAGGCGGCAAGGAATGTGTCCTCACGCTCTCTCCGCAAAAACGTGCCGGCATATTCCATATCCCCTCTTATCTTTATATAGCATTTATCGGACTGGTAGTGCTGCTTGGCGCATTAGGCGTGTTACGGCTATATAACAGTTATGAGCAATATTTATTCAACACCGTGAAAGAGCGGATTCACAATGCCGTTGCCAACTCTACCCAACAGTCCATCCACTGGAGAAAAGACACCACCTTTTTCAGATATGACCACCCGCAGGGAACAGTGACCGTATTCCGGAATTTGAAGAGCAGAACGCTTCCGACAATTACGGTCAGCACCCGGGATTTTGTCCGCATGGCATACGATTTACGAGACACGACATGGAGTCTTTATTCCGTGTACAAACACTACCTGGAACTTTCCCCTACCCCAATCCCGATAGAGCTGGTCCGTACCGACTCCACCGGCAAGGTTCTGGAACGGCTACAGTGGTCGTCAACCCTGCTGTTTCATCCCTACTCGTTCAATATACCTCTGGGATATGTCGACGGCGACCGGTTGCAAGTGAATCTTTACACACCGTGGAGCCGGTTCTTCACACACCATGCCTGGCAACTATTCTTTGCCTTTGCCTCCATCTTGCTGCTATGCTGGATGGCCTATATACTCTACCAATACGACATGCGTACCAAAGCTTTTGTCCTTTTCCAACAGGAGAAAACAGTCCGCTTTATCAAGAATCTGAAACAGGAACTGACCCAGACCGAGAAACTCGAACAGGAACTTCATGCTCCAGAGCTTCCCGATATTGAAATAAAAAAGAGAATGCTGCAACAACTGCTCGAACACTACTCCAACATGCTGAACAAGGTAAATCTACTGCTCGACCAGATGGCAACATTCCGACGAAAACAGTAATTCATAAAAGAAACGATACCATGCAAGACAAACTGCGACTGCTTTATGCCGAGGATAACCCGGACACGGCCCGGGAAACCGCCGAAGAACTGGAAGAATACGGTTTTGAGGTGAACACCGTTTACGATGGTGACGAGGCATGGATGGCCTTTCAGGAAACGAATCCGGACCTTGTGCTGCTCGACTACCGCATGCCGGGCAAAAACGGCTTGGAAGTGTTTTCGCTGATACACCGCATGAACCCGAATATTCCTGTGCTGATTTTAAGTTCGTATACGGAATATTGCATCGCCTCGCTGAAAAACGGTACTGCCGACTTTATCCGCAAGGACGCTCTTATCGAAGAGGTGGCTCTGCGGCTGAAAATGGCTTGGAAACAGAGCCGGAATCTGCCTCTGACAGAAAAACTGCCGGACTCTCAGGAAATCTATTACCTCAGTGAGAATTGCCGGTATAATGCGGGAAACACCACGCTTTTCATCAATGAACAGCCCATACAGCTCACGACGGTCCCCGGCGAACTGCTGACAGTGTTATGCCAGAACCAAAACCATTATGTATCCAAACAGACTCTCTGCAAACGGATATGGAATGTATATAACAGCGGAAAGACCACCAGTCTGCGCAACTATATTTCGGACCTCCGCAAGATGCTGGAAGGTGCAGACACTATTGAAATCCGCTCGTCCTACGGAAAAGGATATTGTCTGAAAACATTGTCGATGATATAAAAAAAACGCAGCCTGCTGCTTGTCAGACTGCGTTTTCCGGTATAATATAAAGTAGATTAGTCGATATCCAATTCTACAGTATAGGTCTTGCCCGGCTCAAAGTCGGCATTGTAAACCAACAGGAAGTTCTCATCCAATGCCACATTCCAGTTCTGTCCGGCAGCCAGACGTGGATTGTTCAGACGCTGCGGGAAGAAATAACTGAACGGCAGATCCAATACGTGTTCCTGTTTGAATTTATCACCTTTCATACGCTCCAGACTGAAATTCTCTTTTGTGGTGATGGTGATGATACATTTTTTACCTTTCACTTCGGATGCCACAGTGAAGTCTGTCTCTTCCGGAATCTCCTGCAAACGAACGTTCCATTTCGGATCACCGTAATAAGCCAGCACATCACGATCATGGAAGAAACCTACCTGGTCTTTGGTCGGCTGAATACCGATTGAATCCATAATCAGCTGCGGAGCTTCTGCAAATTCATTCTGAGAATCATACGGATATTGCATGGTCATGAATTTAGGGTTCCATGCGTTCAACTGGTGAACAAAATCCTGCTGGTTCATGAAGAAAGCCTCTGCCACAGAATAACGTCCGGGATTGGTTACCAAATATTTCAATCCTCCCCAACCGTTACGACCGTGCCAGGTGGTAACAACATAACCCACCATTGTTGCCGCATTTGCGCTGTTCATCCAGGCGGCAGCCATACAGTCTTTTGTATTCTTCATATTTGCAATCAGACAGTTGCCGATAGGAAGATATACTCTGCGTTTTCCGCTTTCTTTCAAATCTTTCGGTCCGTCGGGGAAGTCCATGTAAAGCACACCGTTTTTCGGTTTGATATTACCCAATGAGAACGGCATTTCCAGATTGCGTTCTGTTGCATGTGCAGCAGTAACAACCAAGTCCGGATTGTATTTTTCATAAAAATCATAGAAAGTCTGCATCGCATCTTTCGGATCCACCATCATGCGCTCAATGTCTCTGTAATTACCATGCGACATGGTGTAGCGCAATTTCATTTTTTTCATGGGCAACTGATAAGAAACAATCGTATCGTCTTTAGATGCTTTTTCTCCCCACAAGCCCATTTTATGGTCGTCCAACCAAGCGAAACGATCAAACCATTTTCCGCTGCTCAATTCTGTAATAGTAGCTACAGCATCTTTCAATACCAAAGGTTCAGTACTGTTATTTACCATCTTCATGGCAGCAGCAGCATCATAACCGGTGATAATACCCCAAAGGAAATCGGCATATACATCGCTGTCCACTTTACGGCTCATCTGATTAAGGGCAATAACATAGTCGCGGCCGAGATTTTCCGGTTTTTCCACAATGGCAACATAACGCGGACGTATCTGCTGCAACTGAGGCAACACCTCTTCCGGTTTGGTCTGGTAAGTCAGGAATGCAGCCTGGTGCTTATCCTTCAAAGTCTGTGCAACTTTGTTCCATGCAGAATCAGCAACGACACTGTTTCCTGCAATTACAACATACTCATTAGCCTTCGGTGCCGACTGACAGCTTGCCAATAAAGCGCAAAGACCAAGTAATAAATTATTCACTTTCATATCAAGTTATTTGGTTAATTAAGATTCCTGAGTATACATAGTGGTCAACTGCTCTTTGATTGACTCACTAGTGATGTAATCGTCAAAATCCATCCGTTTGTCAATCATTCCATTAGGAGTAAGCTCTATCACACGGTTGCAGACTGTCTGGATAAACTCATGGTCGTGCGAATTCATCAACACGATACCCTTGAAAGAAACCAATGTATTGTTGAATGCCTGGATAGATTCCAAGTCCAAGTGGTTGGCAGGAGAATCGAGAATCAGCACATTGGCATTATTCAGCATCATGCGGGCAATCATACAACGCATTTTTTCACCTCCGGACAATACTTTCACATTCTTGTAAATATCTTCTCCTGAGAAAAGCATTTTACCCAGAAAACCACGCAGGAATGTCTCACTGGTATCTGTAGAATATTGTCCCAACCAATCAATCAGTTTCATATCTGTATCGAAGAAAGCCGAGTTGTCCAAAGGCAGGTAAGCGGTTGTAATCGTTACTCCCCAAGTGAAATCTCCGGTATCCGGTTTTTCATTACCGGTGATGATTTCAAGCAGAGCAGTCATCGCACGTGGGTCGCGAGACAAAAATACGATTTTATCGTCTTTCTCTACAGAGAATTCCACATCCTTAAACAGACACTGACCGTCGATACTCTTGCTCAGATTGCGCACTTCCAATATCTTGTTACCCACTTCGCGTTCCGGAGTAAAGATGATACCCGGATATTTGCGGGTAGAAGGCATAATTTCCTCGATATTTAATTTCTCCAACATCTTCTTACGGCTGGTAGTCTGCTTGGATTTTGCAACGTTGGCACTAAAACGAGAAATAAACTCCTGCAACTCTTTACGCTTCTCTTCTGCCTTCTTGTTCTTTGCCTGCATCTGACGCAGAGCCAACTGGCTGGATTCGTACCAGAAACTATAGTTACCGGCAAACAACTGTATTTTACCATAGTCGATATCTACGGAGTGGGTACAGACTGAATCAAGGAAGTGACGGTCGTGAGAAACAACCAGCACGGTATTTTCATAATTTGCCAAATAATTCTCAAGCCACATCACAGTATCCAAGTCAAGGTCGTTGGTCGGCTCGTCCAATAGCAAGTTGTCTGGCTTTCCAAACAATGCCTGTGCCAGGAGAACACGTACCTTCTGCTTACCACTGAGATCTTTCATCAGAGAATAGTGTAAATCTTCCTTGATGCCCAAACCGCTCAACAGGTTGGCTGCATCGCTCTCGGCATTCCAGCCATCCATTCCGGCAAACTGCTCTTCGAGTTCTGCAGCACGGATACCGTCTTCGTCCGTGAAGTCCTCCTTCATGTAGATGGCATTTTTCTCTTGCATCACTTCCCACAGTTTCAGGTGGCCTTGTAATACAGTGTCAAGCACTGTACACTCATCGTATGCAAAGTGGTCCTGTTTCAATACCGACAAACGCTCACCCGGACCGAACATCACGGTGCCGCGAGTCGGTTCCAAGTCACCACTCAATATTCTTAAAAATGTAGATTTTCCGGCACCATTGGCACCGATTACACCGTAGCAATTCCCCGGTGTAAACTTCAAGTTTACATCTTGAAACAAAGTCCTCTTTCCAAATTGAATCTCTAAATCCGAAACTGTAATCATGTCAATAATTTAATTAAAATATCTGCAAAGATAGCTTTTTATTTACATCTTTCCGTACATCTTCTCGTAATAACGCTGATATTCACCGCTAGTCACCTCATCAAGCCAAGCTTGATTGTCCAAATACCATTTAACGGTTTTTTCTATTCCTTCCTCAAATTGTAAAGAAGGCATCCAACCCAGTTCATTTTTCAATTTTGTGGAGTCGATAGCATAGCGCAAATCATGTCCGGCACGGTCGGCGACAAAAGTTATCAAATGGTCGGAAGCACCTTCCTGACGCCCAAGCAGACGATCGGTCACTTTGATAAGCACTTTTATCAGGTCGATGTTTTTCCACTCGTTGAAACCGCCGATGTTGTAGGTGTCTCCAACTTTTCCCTGGTGGAAAATCAAGTCTATAGCACGGGCATGGTCGTCCACATAAAGCCAGTCACGTACATTTTCGCCCTTTCCATATACAGGAAGAGGTTTGTTGTGACGAATGTTATTTATAAATAACGGAATCAGCTTTTCCGGGAATTGGAATGAACCGTAATTATTGGAACAATTGGAGATTTTGACAGGCAAACCGTATGTATCATGATAAGCCCTTACAAAATGGTCTGATGATGCTTTGGAGGCCGAATAGGGAGAGTGCGGGTCATATTTCGTCTGCTCGGTAAACAATTCGGTTCCGGGTTGCAAAGCTCCATATACTTCATCCGTAGATACATGGTAGAACACTTTATCAGAGTAATCTCCTTCCCAAGCCAGCTTGGCAGCCTGCAACAGGGTCAGCGTTCCCATCACATTGGTGCGAGCAAATGAAAACGGATCTTTAATAGAACGGTCCACATGGCTCTCTGCTGCCAAATGAATCACTCCGTCTACCTGATATTTTGCAAACAAAGCCTGCACCGCGGGAAAATCACAGATATCCGCTTTCTCAAACACGTAATTAGGACATTGTTCTATCTCTTTTAAATTGGCAAGATTGCCGGCATAAGTCAAAGCATCCAGATTGATAATCCGATAATCCGGATATTTCTTCACCATCAATTTAACAAGGTGCGACCCGATAAAGCCGGCTCCCCCTGTAATCAGTATGTTTTTCATGTCAATAGTCTATCGTATGGTTATTCTAAATTTTCCAACATACACTTAAGAGAAGATTTCCAGTCGGGCACCTCTACTCCAAAGGTTTGTTTTATTTTGGTCTTATCAAGTACTGACCAGGCCGGACGGGGTGTACGCGAAGGATACTCTGCAGTAGAGACCGGATTCACACGGCATGTCTTGCCACTAAGGTTCACGATTTCTGTAGCGAAATCAAACCAGGAACAGATACCCTCATTACTGAAATGGTATATCCCCTCGTATTCCACCCGTTCATCATTTTCCATAATCGTTGCGATGGCTCTCGCTAAATCTGCAGCGTAAGTAGGTGATCCCATCTGGTCGTTTACAACATTCAATTCCGGCTTTTCGTCCGCCAGACGAAGAATCGTTTTTACGAAATTATGTCCAAATGAAGAATAAAGCCATGCTGTACGAATAATAATATACAGACAACCGGATTTCAGTATTTCCTGTTCGCCAGCCAATTTTGTTTTACCGTAAACGCTGACAGGACAAGGTTTGTTTTTTTCAGTATAAGGTTTATCTGCTGTACCATCAAACACATAATCAGTAGAAATATGTATCAACAGACAATCTTCTTTGGCAGCAGCTTTTGCCAAATTGGCAACAGCCAGCGTATTGATTTTAGCCGCTTGCTCCGGCTCCTCTTCAGCCCTGTCAACGGCTGTATAGGCTGCACAATTGATAATCGTGTCAATTTCATGCAACTGAATAAACTTTTCAACGGCCGTGTAATTGGTGATATCCAATTCTTCTACGTCTGTATAAAAAACATCGTCCAATATGGAAAAACCGATTTTCCGTATTTCAGAGCCTAACTGACCATTGGCCCCTGTCACTAATATATTTGCCATAATCTACTATTCTTAAAAGATAAAACTTTCAGATAAAGGCTGACGCATGCAGTCTTTTTGGGAAAGTATCATTTTTTCGCGCGGAATCCGCCAATCAATACCCAATGCCGGATCGTCAAACTGAATGCCCCCTTCATAATCGGGCGCATAATAATTATCACACTTATATTGGAAAACAGCTTCAGGACTCAATACCGCAAACCCATGAGCGAAGCCTTGCGGAATAAATAACTGACGTTTGTTTTCTTCCGAAAGCTCTACAGCAACATGTTTACCAAAAGTCGGCGAATCTTTCCGCAAATCAACAGCAACGTCCAATACGCACCCTTTTACCACACGCACCAGCTTGGCCTGCGTATACGGCGGCAATTGATAGTGCAACCCCCGCACAACACCATAAGATGATTTGGATTCATTATCTTGAACAAAGATCGTTTTACCTAGTGCTGCATCAAAGCGTTGCTGAGAAAAACTCTCAAAAAAATACCCTCTTTCATCTCCGAAAACTTTCGGCTCTAAAATCACCACCCCTTCTATTTCTGTTTGTATTACTTCCATTGCTAAAATTTAATATGTTCATTTCTTAGCTTTCAATTTTGCAGTAGTTTCAATAAATATTGTCCATACTGATTTTTCTTCATCGGTTCTGCCAATTGAGTTAAAGTAGCAGAATCTATCCAGCCTTGACGATAAGCAATTTCTTCCAGACAGGCTATTTTCAATCCCTGCCGCTTCTCAATCACTTCTACAAAAGTCGATGCCTCAGCCAAAGAATCATGGGTACCAGTATCCAACCAGGCAAACCCGCGTCCCAACAACTGGACTTTTAACAACTGCTCTTCTAAAAAGCACTGGTTTACTGTCGTTATTTCCAATTCACCGCGAGCAGAAGGTTTTATATTCTTTGCAATATCAACAACTTTATTCGGATAAAAATAAAGCCCGACAACGGCATAGTTGGATTTTGGATTTTCAGGTTTTTCCTCTATGCTCAATACATTGCCAGCCGCATCGAATTCCGCAACACCATAACGTTCCGGATCGTTCACCCAATATCCAAATACAGTGGCTTTACGTTCCTCCGCAACCGTTCGCACAGAATCCTGCAACATTTGTGTAAAA
>CAJJNP010000133.1 GCA_905193145.1 uncultured Odoribacter sp.
AAAAACGCAATAACGTAGTAATCTCGCTATATCTGCTTATATTGCCGGAAAACTCCAGCTTTTTCAAATTCGGATCAGCAAAAACAATTTCTACATCATACCATCGTTCCAAATCTTTGGCGATAGCTTCCAGTGACATGTTTTCAAAGCAAAAGCGTTTGTATTTCCAAGCAACTTCATTGCTGACCTTGACCCGTTCAATCTGAGGATGAGCTTCTCCTTCTGTTAATGTCAGTTGATAGCCGGGCTTTAATTTTATTTCGGTAATCCGGCTGTTGCTGAATCCGATAGAACCTTCTACCAGTGTGGTCTTTAGTTGTTTGTCGGACATGTAGTTCCTTACATTGAACTCTGTGCCATAAACCTGTACATCCCCCATGTCGGTTTCTACAATAAAAGGCTTGGTGGCATCTTTTGTTACGTCAAAATAAGCTTCACCTGACAGAAAAACTCTTCGTTCATGTCCGGCAAAAGTAATCGGGGTTTTTAATTTTGTGTCTGCATTCAGCCATACTTTTGTTCCGTCAGACAGCTCTACCTGATACTCTCCGCCTTTAGGAATTATAATTGTGTTATAGGCGGAATCTTTACCGGAGGTCGCCTTGTATTTGATGATTCCGGAATCTTTTTTGACTGACAGTTCTTCTATGCTGTACTGCAAAGAATCTGCTAATGCTTCTATATTTACTTTTTCGCCGTTTGACAGTAGGACAATTGCTTTGCTGTCTCCTGCAACAATCGGCTGTACCACCTCTGTATAAGGCTGAAAATCAGTCTGTCTTTTTTGCCAGAGCAAGAGGCTTCCTCCTACGGACATCAACACAATCAAGCAGGCTGCAATGCGGTAAATGATTCGCTTTATATTCTTTTTGTTCCTGTTTTCGTGCATGATGCGTCGGTCAAAATCTGCAATTAATTTTGACACATCTGTTGTTAAGGTATCCGTTGTCTCATCTGCTGTCCAGACTTTATGCATCCGCTCATAATATTCTTTATGCTTTGCATCCTCTGCCAGCCAGCTCTGAAAAAGCGCCTCTTCTTCCGTAGTCAGAGAACGGCGGGCTTTTTTCAACAAAATTTCCCAACTGATAAACTCTTCTTCCATAAATATCTTGATGTTTTATATAATTTACGTTGATGGATAAAATGGAGGACATGATTTCTCAAAAAAAATTATCTTTGTCCAAGCATTATGAAAGAAACCGGTCAATTTCAATCCATAGATAGCCTGGGTCTCAAAATCAAGAACAGAGACCTTGAGGCTTTTCATGAACTTTATAATACCTGCTTTGTGCCTTTACAGCACTATGCTATGCGTTATTTGTATGATTGGAAAGAGGCTGAAGATATGGTGCAGGATGCTTTTCTTTCTCTTTGGGCAAATACGGACAGGTATGATGCCAGACAATCCATATTTAATTATATGACCGGTATTATCAGAAACAATTGTCTGCTGTATTTGCGCAATTTGAAGATACAGGACAAGCATCAGGACAAGTTGATTGAAACCATATTGTTTTCAAATGTTGAAGAACCGGATATTGATGAAGATATGCATAAACGGTTGCAGCAAGTTTTGGAACTTCTTCCGGACAAACAGCGGGAAGTTGTTATGCAGCATATTGTTGAAAAGAAAAAAATAAAAGATATTGCCAAACAAATGAATATTGCAGAAACAACGGTAAAAACCCATTTCAAACGGGCCATGACTATATTGAGGAATAACCTTAAATTCATTTTGTTTGCAGTATAATTCCTCTATCCCTGCCAGATTCATCTCATATAGAAACCTATGGTAATTATATGCGCTATTAGACAATAGGTTTATTATTCACATGTCTCATCCTTTAGGGTGTAATTGCAACATCTTCGTATATATATAGCGAGAAAACGAAAAAAGAATTGGTTCTAAAAAATAAATCAACTTTTTTGCGGATTTAAGGGGGAAGACCTATCTTTGCAAAGTAAACGACAGCATGATATGATTGTAAATTTCGATAAGGATTATTTGCGCGAACTTTACGAAACCGGGGAAAGCGATAAGAAACACTGCTTTCAACCTGACATAATCAAGCGTTATATAAAAAGCATTGATTACCTTAAAAGCGCAAATGGAATTGAAGATTTGTTTCGGTTGCCATCATTGCGATATGAAGTGCTAAAAGGCGACAAGGCGGGCATTTCATCAATTAGGGTAAACGACCAATATCGAATTGAATTTACCGTGATAGAAGAAGAAAGCGAAACGATTGTTTGCATCTGCAATATATTGGAATTGTCAAATCATTATAAATAAAACAATTATGATTACAGTTAAAGGAATGGACCCTAAAATGATAGCAAATAATCTTGAACCGTTTGAACCCACGCATCCGGGCGATTTGCTCAAAGATGAAATCGAATGTCGAGGCATATCTCAAAAACAACTTGCCGCCGATATGGGGGTTTCATATACCGTTTTGAATGACATTGTAAGGGGGAAACGAGCTGTGAATACCAAGTTTGCTTTGCTTTGTGAACAAGCACTGGACATTCCAGCACACTTGTTGTTGAATCTGCAAGCCGAATATGATATGGTTACCGCTAAACGGGATAAGTCTTTTTTGGAACGCCTTGCCAATGTAAGGAAGATTGCGGCGGTACTTTAATTAAATTCAATCGGATATGAAGAAGTTTATTTTTACTTGTATTATGAGAATCAGCAGTTGGCTCTCTGATTCAAGAATTAAAAATTAACAAATGTAAGTAGTGTTGTCCGAAGCTGGTGTCAGAGTTATCATCTCCGGCTATGACGATATTGAGGAATAACCTTAAGTTTATTTTGTTTGCAGTATAATTCCTCTATCCCTGCCGGATTCATCTCCTATAGAAACCTATGGTAATTATATGATAAAAATATATCAAAGATAACAATCTGTTATCTTTGACTTATAGTTGTGTTATATTTGATATATGTTTGAGATGAATTTAAGTGGGAGGGAGGAGGGGGTAATGAGGGAGTGGAGAAGTTCTGACCCACTAAATAATATGAAAACGTTTGTGTATTACAATTTCTCATTTTATATTTGCGTCTACTAACAAAAACATTCTGATTTCATGAATAAAGTTACAACTTTAAATCAATTTATTATTGAGCAGCAGGCTAATGTACCTGAGGCGACCGGTGGTTTTTCTTGTTTGTTGCACCATGTGGGAATTGCTGCAAAGAAAATTAATAGGGAAGTAAATAAAGCCGGATTGGTAGATATTCTGGGACGTGCTGGCTCAGAAAATGTACAGGGCGAAGACCAGCAGAAGTTGGATGTATATGCCAATGAAACATTTATTGCAGAGTTGAAGGCGAGCGGTGAATGTTGTGGTATTGCTTCGGAGGAAAACCAGGATGTGGTTGTTTTTGAAGAAGGGATGGCTCGTGATGCCAAATATATTTTTTGTATGGATCCGTTAGACGGGTCGTCTAATATCGATGTGAATGTTTCCATCGGTACAATCTTTTCTGTTTATCGGCGTAAATCGCCAATCGGAGAAACGGCAAAGTTGGATGATTTTCTGCAGAGTGGCTGTGAACAGGTTGCTGCCGGATATGTGATTTACGGATCATCAACGATGCTGGTCTATACAACGGGTAATGGCGTCAATGGATTTACTTTGGATACATCTATCGGAGAATTCTGTTTGTCCCATCCGGATATCAAGACTCCGGCCGATGGAAAAATATATTCTATCAATGAAGGAAATTATGAGAAATTTCCTGTGGGTGTGAAGAAATATATCAAGTATTGCCAAGAGACCGACAAGAAAACAAATCGTCCTTATACTTCGAGATATATCGGGTCGTTGGTGGCGGATTTTCATCGCAATCTGTTGAAAGGCGGCGTGTTTATCTATCCGGAAACGAATAGCCATCCGACAGGGAAATTGCGCCTGTTGTACGAATGCAATCCGATTGCTTTTATTGCAGAACAGGCAGGGGGATTGGCGACGGACGGATGCCGCCGGATTTTGGAAATACAGCCGGAAACAATTCACCAACGCGTGCCGTTTTATACCGGCTCAAAGAATATGGTGGAAAAAGTAGAGGATTTTCTGCGTTTTTTCGAACAAGTGTAAAAATAAAAAGATAAAAACAATATGATAAACAAACAATTATTAAACCCTTCCAGTATTGTGGTTGTTGGAGGGTCGGACGATATACAGAAGCCCGGAGGCAAAGTATTGAAAAATTTGCTTGACGGACAATTTAAAGGAGGCTTGTATGTGGTTAATCCTAAAATGGATGAAGTGCAGGGTGTGAAAGCCTACCATGATGTGAAAGAGTTGCCGGAAGTAGACTGTGCTATTATTGCTATTGCTGCAAAATTTTGTCCGGCTACTATCGAAGTTCTGGCAAAGGAGAAGAATACTCGTGCTTTCATTATCCTTTCGGCAGGATTCAGCGAAGAGAATGCTGAGGGAAAGGCTTTGGAACAGCAGATAGTCAATACAATCGATGCTGTCGGAGGTTCATTGATCGGTCCGAACTGTATAGGCGTATTGAATACAAATTATAACGGAGTGTTTACAACTCCTATTCCTAAATTGGATCCGCAGGGTGTTGATTTTGTATCCGGTTCCGGAGCTACAGCTCTGTTTATTATGGATGCCGGCATGCAGAAAGGTGTGAAGTTCAACAGTGTTTATTCCGTGGGCAACTCTGCACAGTTGGGTGTGGAAGAAATCCTGGAGTATTGGGATGAGTCTTTTGATCCGGAAACAAGCTCGCGTATTAAGTTGATGTACGTGGAAAGTATTGACAAACCGGACAAATTGTTGAAACACGCATCTTCTTTGATTCGCAAGGGATGTCGCATTGCTGCTATTAAATCGGGCGGTTCTGCTGCAGGTAGCCGCGCTGCATCTTCGCATACCGGGGCTTTGGCAAGTTCGGACGTGGCTGTAGAGGCATTGTTCCGTAAAGCGGGAATTGTTCGTTGCCATGGCCGTGATGAATTGGCTACGGTTGCTGCAATTTTTACATATCCGGAGTTGAAAGGTAAGAATATTGCTATTGTGACTCATGCCGGAGGTCCTGCCGTGATGTTGACCGATGCTCTTTCTAACGGAGGCATGGAAATCCCTCACTTGGAAGGTCCGAAAGCAGAGGCTTTGTTGTCTCAATTGTTTAACGGTTCTTCTGTCGGTAATCCGATTGACTTCCTGGCAACTGGAACGGCTGAGCAGTTGGGCGTTATTTTGGATGCATGTAATCGCGACTTCGATAATATTGATGGGATTGCAGTTATATTCGGTAGCCCGGGATTGTTCCCTGTTTATGATGTATATAAGGTGTTGGGAGAAAAGATTGCCACTTCTAAAAAACCGATTTACCCGATATTCCCGTCTTCTATGGTTGTGAAGGATGAGATTGACGAGTTTGTACGCAATGGAGGTGTATATTTCCCGTATGAGGTGAATTTTGGAAATGCGCTTTGTAAAGTGTTCAAGACTTCGGCACCCCAGCCTGCACAGCCGGAATTGCCGGAGGTGGACGAGGCTCGCATCCGTGCTGTTGTAGATAAGGCAGAAAACGGATATCTGGCTCCGGAGCAGATACATGAACTATTGGACGCTGCAGGTATTGCACGTGCAAAAGAGGGTGTCGCTGATACGGAGGAAGAGATTGTGGCTTTGGCTAAATCTATCGGTTTCCCGTTAGTGATGAAAGTTGTCGGTCCGGTGCATAAATCAGATGTGGGTGGTGTGACCTTGAATGTGCGCGATGAGGCTACGGTGCGCAGTGAATTCCGTCGTATGATGCAGATTAAAGATACGCATGCTGTTATGCTGGCTCAGCAGTTGTCCGGTACAGAGGTGTTTATCGGTGCTAAGCGTGAGGCTAAATTCGGTCACATGGTGCTTTGCGGTTTGGGAGGTATCTTTATTGAGGTATTGAAAGATGTGCGGGCAGGATTGGCTCCGATTGCGGCTCCTGAAGCTTTGGATATGATTCGCGAATTGAAGTCTTATAAGATTATTCAGGGTGTGCGTGGTCAGGAACCGGTCAATGAGCAGAAATTTGCAGAGGCGGTAGCCCGTGTTTCTATGCTGGTGAAGGTTGCACCTGAAATTTTCGAGATGGACTTGAATCCGTTGTTGGGTAATAAAGAGAATGTTGTGGCTGTAGATGCACGTATCCGCATTGAAAAGTAAAGCTATGAAGAAACAGGATTTATTATTTATATTAGGGGTAGCAGTTTTGCTGCTACCCTTTTTTGTGTGCGAACCGGTTTATGATTGGTATCATACGTTTAATGTCGAGCATGGCATGGTGATGAGTTTTATCAAATTTGCTGTTTTGTCGACCATGGGAGAGGTGATTGGTCTGCGTATCAGCACCGGGGTTTATAATCGGAAGGGTTTTGGAATACTGCCGCGAATGCTTGTTTGGGGTGTTTTGGGAATGGGTATCAATATTGCCATGATTATTTTCTCGAACGGCACTCCGATTGTGTTGCAGTATTTGGGAATGCAGGATGCTGTCGGTGTATTTCACAGTGAGGGACTTTCTTGGGGAAAGGTGTTGGTGGCTTTTGCGGTATCTGTAAGTATGAATACTTTTTTTGCTCCGGTTTTTATGACGTTGCATAAGATAACGGATACCCATATCATTGAAAACGGAGGGACATTGGCCGGATTTTTCCGTCCGATAAAAATGAAGGAGACGATGATGAAGCTGAACTGGGGCGTTCTTTGGGGGTTTGTATTCAAGAAAACAATCCCTTTATTCTGGTTTCCTGCCCATACGATAACCTTTTTGTTGCCGGGAAATATGCGTGTATTGTGTGCAGCCCTTTTGGGGGTTGTGTTGGGCGTTTTGTTGGCGCTTGGGGCAAGGAAAAATTAAATGCAAATGATTGTTTTCATTCCCTTTTCTTCCAATGAATATGTCAGTAAATCTGCAATAGTTGGTTTGGCAATCACATCGTGCGGCAGGGGATTTCCTGTATTTCACTGCCAGGCAAAAGGGTGGGTTTGACAATCGGGAGCAAATTAAAGCCAGACGGGAAGTCGATAACGTGGTGGATGGGCATTATGACCAACAGCAGAAGAAAGGCTTTTCAATAAGAAGATGACCCATGTAGAGGCATGTTCAAATAATCGTAATATTTTGAGGTTCAGTCAAATAAAAATGAGCAACTTTGCAAATAAATTAAAGAGGAATATGGTTGACATAACAAACATACAAGAATCTGAATATGATGCAATTCTGCGACAGGCTGTCGCAGTTATTGACAGGACAAGAACAATGGTAGCAACAACAATATGCTCTGCCATCGGTTCCGCCCATTGGGAAATCGGCAAACTGCTTCATGACAGAAAACTTGAAAGCAAGCATGGTAGCGGTGTCGTAAACCGCCTATCCTACGACTTGAAACAACGCTATCCACAGATGGGTGTTTCTCCAAGAAATCTGTGGGATATGAAGAAGTTTTATGAGCGTTTCTGCGACAGTGAGCCAAAACTGCGACAGACTGTCGCAGTTTTGCCGTGGGGACATACATTGACCCTGATGCGTAAGTTCGGCAATGACGATAAAGCCATGTTGTATTATGCGCAAGAAATTATATCAAAAGGTTGGAATCGCGAACTGTTATCCAGTGCCATCACTCTTAAAATGCACTTAAAAAAGAATGAAACCTTGGATAATAATTTCGAGCAGACACTGCCAGCCACACAAGCGATGTTTGCCAATGAAGTGTTCAAAAGCGGTTATAATCTTGGATTTCTTGGCGTAAAAGATCCAATTTTGGAAACGGAGCTGGAAACCCGATTGGTGGAAAAGGTCAAACATTTCCTTTTGGAACTTGGCAAAGGCTTCACCTATCTTGGAAATCAGTATGTGCTTGAATATAACGGAAAACGGAGCAAGGTCGATATGCTTTTCTTCCACCGTGGTTTGCACTGCCTTGTAGCCATAGATTTGAAGATTGGCGAGTTTAGACCGGAGTATGCAGGTAAGATGAACTACTACCTGTCATTGCTTGACCGCTTGGAACGCAGAGAGGACGAAAACCGTTCCATCGGCATCATTTTGTGTGCAGAGAAAGACCATGTGGAAGTGGAGCTTGCCTTAGAAGATATGGGCAAGCCTATTGGTGTGGCAGACTATCAGCTAATTGTTCCACAAGAGGAATTAAAGAAAGTGGTTGCAGACGAAATGGAAGCGTTTGGCAAAGAACTTCCTCTACGCACAGAAACAAAGAAGGAATAAATCAGCATTAGGAATAAGAGGTATGCGATGAAAAATGAAATTTATCATCCTATAAATATGATTGGTTGTGAGTGTTCAATCAATTTTATTAGCTACGATGCTACCGAGCTTATAGTTATACTTGACCGATTTGACAGTAATCGGAAAGTTACAATTCGCTTTAAGAATGTCTATGCGTATCGTATTACTCTTGAACATTTCAGAATTACCGAAGTAATGGACGGCTTAACTCTTCATTCTCAACCATTATATGAAGTTGAAAATTCTTCATATTTGAATGAACTGATGGCGAGCGGGATGAATGTATTGTATGGTTCATCGCTAAATGTGAAGCATTATACGATAAACACTACTGAACATATTGTTGATATATTAACCTCCGAAACTTATGTCATAGAATGAAACTGAAAGATAAACGGTTTTGGATATTTGAGGCAATAGTGCTGATATGCTCACTCATCAGCATGATTATTTCATGGGCAAATCATTTTATGCTTCGTCCCATTTTGTTTCCTGCTGCTTTTTGTTTCCTGTTTCTTGTCGGAAGTATCATCGCGTGGAAACTATACAACGGAAACCAATGGTGGAAATTGGCATGATACGGGAGAACGCCCTGCCGACTTACCGCCCGATGTCGGTACATACATTACCGATAATGAATTGGTTGGAATCATATTGCTACTGTGGCTAATCATTACTCCTATTCTTTCTTGTGCGATTTCATACCCTGTCTCTCTACCCTTCGTGCCTCAGATAACTGGTTGAGAAATGGCAGCGCAACCAAAAGACAAGGAAAATCGAACAATATCCAACAAAATATAGCTACCTTTGCAGTAGCTTAGACAATGAGCCAAAATAAAGTGGAATATCGGAAATAAACTGTACCGAAAAAAGAAGTAACCGCTCGTATTGATACCACAAGTAGGTTAAAAATCAATAAAAGCATTAAATCTTCACCCTTTAGAATGTACCCTAAAAGGTTATGACCATATTTCTGACTTATTACTTACAAACTATTGAGTAATAATCGGTTGTGAATACGTTATTTTGAAAATTTCCTATGTTTTCAATTTACAAGATAAGCATAACGCTTCTTTCTAAATCTAATATGTCTTG
>CAJJNP010000134.1 GCA_905193145.1 uncultured Odoribacter sp.
CAGGATCTTCTTTACACGCCAAAAGCTACAGGAAGAATTGAAAGATTTCAGATAATCGCATAAAAACCTAAACCAAGACTTATTGATTTCTATTTCTATATGAGTAATTTTTAGTGCAGATTTTTAGTTGTGTTAATTTAGGAGCAAGTGGAAGAGATTCCATGCTTGCTCCTGTTTTTTATCCCATAAAAAGCCTTAACAAATCAATACAACATATATCAGAACAATTAATCATTCAATAGAGATCAGTCCAAGCAGCCTTCTATCTATTCTTTTTTGAACTTCCTCTACTTCAATAATTTTTCTTTTGCTTCTTTTAGAACACCAATATACTCTTCAAGCGGAAACTGCATCCGAATATCATCGTATGAAAAAGCTTCAATCAGAATATCATCTCCATCATGGCTAATTTCTGCTATTACATGGTTTTTAAATTGAATCTCTGCAATAAGTTTCTCTCGATAAGGAACACTTAAAATCTGTACTGACAAACTATTCATAATTTCGTATTTTGCAATTAAATTTAAAAAAAACACATCTTTGTATCATCAAAAAGAGAGGAAACCATTTCTTCAACGATCAAAAATGAATAAAAAAGCTATCGGTCTCTTTTCCATCATCTACCATCTTAATTTTCAAAGAAAAAAGAAAAAGAAAAGTAGTATTAATATCGACATTCTCCCAACCCATATACTTCAAATAGTTAGCTACATCTTGCTTAGAGATTATAACTTTATCATTATGTAACCATTCATTCTTTTTTAAAATATCCAAAAGTTGAATTGCTCTTGGAATTTCATTTAAACTCGAATAATACCATACAAACTCTTGAGTTTCTTCATCTATATACATTATTTTCCCTTGAACTCTACCGTTTAGAGCCCATACCTCTATAACATATGCATGATATATATTAAAGAAAGAGTTTAAAAACGGAACTATAGGTAGCGAACTATTCATTTTGATTTATCTAAAAAACGACACCAAACCCAGAAAAACACACAGTATTCCACTCAACAACAAAAGATACAATGGCGAACTCAATGATGTTTCTAAAACAGCGCTCTGCGGTTTCTGCGGATTATAATGCACCGTACATTTACGACCTGGGAAATACTGTTTCACTTTTTTTTGTGCATAAGACAAAGAATTTGTAGACATGCGATAACCGTAGTTAAGTCTATTCGAAACATATAATTTACCCTGTATCTGATATTCATATTTTACCACGACTCTATGTAGATCATTAACACTACCAGAGGTTGCCACCTGTGAAAATAATATCTGACCAATAGTAGTAGGCCATTTTCTGGTCTTTCTAATGAGATAAAGCAGAATAAAAAAATAAATCAACAACAAGCCCCCCGTGATCAGAACAAAAAGTTCGCCAAAAGTATCTTCCATATTCAATTCATTCAATATAATAAAATTTTGCAGACTCATCTAATTCATTCGTTAGTTCCGAATCAAATTTAAAGTTATAAAGCATCCATCATATCTGTATCGCATTTATTATCACACGCATATCTTCTCCTTCATAATACAACAAGACTCCTGGGACACAAGATATAATGCAACCGAAACCTCTTCCATAAACACTATCCAAGGCATCTCTCAGCAACAGGTTTCTTTTATCTAAGGAAGACATACTTGACAAAATATAGCAATCATCCGATGCACCTTTCTTCTTCAAATATTCCAAAATCATTTCAGTTGTAAAATTACTAGGAAGATTCGTAATATATTTATTTTCAAAGGCATTAAAATGATCTAACTTGGAAATAAACTTTGCCCGACCTTTTTTACTATTCAAAAGCAGCTTAATACGCTCTTTGCTGTCACTACTTATTACGTTAGGCAACAAAATTTCATGTACATTCATCATTTAAATTGTTCTAAATATTTATAGATATAAGGTAACTCTTTTGCTGTATTTTCGACTCTTTCCATCATCGACTTGGATAATAGATCTTCAAAATCAAGTGTATCACCTTGGATTGTCACAGTGTACACTTGATGAAAATCAGCATTTTGTTCTATCAATAAATATCTAACAATATTTGCCCGATTCCCTATTATCGCATTATGCAAAGGAGGGTAACCCGGTTCTATTGCCAAATTAACATCAGCACCTGCTTTTATCAATAATTCAACCTTTTCTATATTATCAGAAGCTGCACATATTAATGGGGTCTCTATTGATCGCATATAAGTTACAGAATCCGAATCTGACACACAATCGTTGGGGTCACCTCCATACTTTAACAACAACCTCAATATTTCAATATCCTCACCATAAGCACTCGAAGCTAATACAACAGAAGATTGTCCATTAAAATAATCATGCATATTAGGATCTGCACCTTTAGATAAAAGAAATTGAACCATTTCTGTTTTATTATGCCATATCGCCCAAAACAACAGACTTTGTCCAAAGATAGGTTCTCTATAATCAATATCAATGCTATCTCTTAATAAAATCTCATTAATACGAATTGTGTCACCGGAACGAACAGCCTTGGCGAGCTTCCAACCTGGAGTATCTTGCCATAAACGTATATTCCTACCTGTCATCTTTTCCTTAGGTACTTGACAAGAAAAGAATATAATTAGTAATAAAACAAACGCACCTATTCTCATTGCTATTATTTTTTTTAATTCTTTGTTATAGAACCAATAGAACAGTCACTACTACACTTCTAAAAGGCTTTCCTAATTACTGTAATCTCCGTTTTAGTATAATGCATACCCTCCGAGACTTCAACATAAAAGACGAGAGTTATTCTTATTGTTTTCATTGTAAAAAATATAACATGTATCTCTTAGGATAACAAAAGTAAATATCATCACCAACTTATTATACTTCATATCAACCTCTTTCAATAACATTGATTTTAATCTTTTCATTTTCCAAGTATTATTCAATTCATTTTGTCTTTCATCAAATTACTTACATATTTTGTCCAAAGTTCCATTTGCATCATAATTTAACGCCTCATGGTAAATCCGGGTTTCCCGGAATATGCTTCATTCCACTTCCGGCATAAAAGTAATAATAAGTTTTAAGAATATTATCTGTTCTATCCATTTCAGTTTCTAAATTCCCTCTCGAATTGTATTAACCACTCCCACACCCGGTTTATATTGATAAGTCGTAATGTGTGCTGAAGGTAACTTCGCCCGTAATTGATTGTCCCAGATAAATTCATTCGCACCGACAGCAGTCAACAGAGCCTCCCTAAAGTCCGATAAAGTTACATTTGTGATTTTAGCTATCAAAAAGTAATCTCTTCACCATTTGGAATAGCTATCTTTATCAAATACCAAGAGGTGGCAATCCATTCATCCTCATACCACATAAGAAATCTATTGATATGTATCATCAAAGACTACCTATATCGGTCGATCACACTGAACAACCCATTGTCGTTTATAATTCAACAAAAATTTCCCTTGATAACCTCCAAAGTTAAAATAAAACTCATCCGGTGCAGTATCTTTAATCACTTTGTCGATATCTTGAGCAACCTGACGCAATCTTGTTCTTTGATTCCATTCGGCACTATTCAAAACTGAATATTGAAAATAATATCCGGCTTCTTTCCCACTACTGCCATAATGGGGATTATTGAATTCATCCGGCATATCATTCACTATACGTGAAATCAATCCGCCTGCATTCAAGGACCATCCCATACCAACCCAGCCGGGGCGTTGGTCCGGCCTTACTCCTGAAGCATGATAGCTCAATGATATCGGCAGATTCAAATACTCCGTCTTTAATTCATACAAAGGAATCTCTATAGAAGGAGTACCTGTAAAATGTGAAACCGGTATTTCGCCATAAAGTCCCAAGTTAGCAGCATTCGGACTCAATACTGCTTTAGGAGTTGTAGGGATCTGTGCCAAAGCAACTGAACAAAATCCCAGCATCAATACCAAAAAAAAATTTCTCATATCATACAATGCTAAATCAGTAAAATTCTCAACAGTTCTTCTCTGTTATGTCATCAAGAAATTACAAATTCCATTATTGCGTTCTCTACAGATTATAAAGAATACATAACGGTGATACCATATAAAACGGTTAAGCTAATTATCAAACAATGACCGCGCCCACTCTATTGGAATACCAATGTAATGATCATAACCAACAACATGATTATTTAAAGCAACCAATATTATAAATACAATAACAGCCGCTATAATAATCCATGTCCCTAACGTATCATACCATTTCTCAGGTTTTATATACTCATTTTCATTCATCCTTTTTATATGGGTGTTTTTAGTTATCCATTTTTTCTTTTTTCTTTTATTCATAAATCATCATCGTTGATTAAAATCCGGCAAAATTCTTTTTCCTGTTGCGTAGGTTGAAAAGCATCGGATTTTTTCATATTATTAAAATGCTCTTCCAACTGTTCTGGGCTCAACTCCCAATAATAAGGTATAGATCTGATTGTATCCGGAACATCACGTGGCCAGACTTCTTTTTTTACTAACAACAGAAATTCAGGGATGTCTTTCATGAATGTACCATTCAAATCCACACCATGATATTCACCAAAACACAGTGTATCTTTTTTCTCAATATACTTATAGGTCACAATTGCCATAATTCTTGCATCAATATGAGAAATTGAAGTATCAGGCCTCAGTTCGCCAAAATAAGAAGTGAACTCCTTAATAAAAATAGGATCTTTCGTAATCTTGAAATCAAGATTATGTAACCAATCAAATTCCTGAGGAGTACACCCTACAGCAACCGCCATTTCTACACCTTCATTCGTATATACAAACTTTATTCCCTTTATTTTTTCCTGCCCTAAACCACTAACTACGTTTAGCACAGTTACAACAAATATTACTATGGTTCTGAAGTCCATCCCTTCTTTCTCCTTTCCGATGCATCGTTTTTCACTCTTATCCTATATTCTTCTGATTTTTGTTCACTTACTTCTTTTGTAGAAATACTATTTTTCACTATAATTCTTGTTGAACCACTGTGACTTTTCCGCCCTTTATGATTTTGGGGAAGTTCTCCATTCGCCTTTGCCGTCACAAGTTCTTCCCCTTGTATTATTCTTCTTTCAATAGCTGTTGTATAGTCAGGATCGGGAGTTATATCGTTTGTCGCTTCTTTACGAGCAACCACATGACCAAACTCATGTTCTAAAATAGTAGCTGGAGACAAGACATACCCATCTTCCAATCTTAATGCTTCCACGGGATTAAATAATATGCCATTAGACATCGGAACAGGTTCGGAACTTACATACGTTTCCTTAACTCCTACCTTATACCTCGAATTAGTAAAATTTTTCTTCATATTATTCCCGCCATCATCACATGTGTCAAATATCCTTAAATAGCTCATTAGCCTTACGGGTAATCCTACATCCAACAAACAATCCAAACAAAAACAACACTAAATAATTAAATAGAATAGATTTTTTACCTAAGAAGAATAAAAAATAAACCGAACTATAATAGCAAAATACGTTAACAACTATCAGATATGATTTTAAATAGAAATACCTAACAATTTTCTTTATAGGCTTTGGGCTTTTATCACAACCCTTATATCCACTGAAATAGTCGAATATCCATCCTAAAAATAAGACTATAAATAAAATCACTAATACAACTTTTATCACAATAAGATAAGCAAAACTTGCTATATATTGATATAAGACATGATAAGCAATCATTAAAGCAATTGCAGGAGTAAACAACTTTCTACTTGTACTAATAAAAAAATCTTTCATAAAAATTACTTATTAAATATCCATTCTTTTAAACGTTTCCATAACCCTTGGTCATTTTGTCTTGGCTGTGATTGAATACTTTTAGCCTTTTCTTTATGGGCTTCAACCGCATCTTTACTTGGATCTGGATTGGTTAATTCTAATACACTGCTAACACCAGCCGCAACAGTTATTACGCCAAAAGCCGTTTTTGTACCTTTTCGACCATCATTAGGATCTCTTTTGGGTGCTGGATCACCATTGGGCATAGTACCTGATATATTAGTATCGATGCTATTGGCTATATTTGCTTGCTGTTGATCTAATTCTCTCTTGTTTCTTCTATCCCGATTTCTTTGATGTTCATAATCAGGATTTATAGCTGGTGATAATGAACTCAAAGCAGGTAAAAAAACAGCACTTAAAATCACAAGATTTGTTTGCATCGTTCTTTTTACACCTTCAACACCACTATTTACAGCTCTAATTATATCTTGATCTGAAATAGTAGAAGTTTGATGTGGAGGGTAATAGATAGGTAATGGTATTGGAACAGGAGCAGGAACCGGAATTACTTGTTTACCATCCGGATCAACATATTTAAGTGGATTATTCAAGCAATACACATACGGACTCACCGAATAGTATTTCTCACACAACGGATCCATCGAAGTAAAGCTTGGAATAATCGAATATTGCCAACGTCCTGTAAAGTCATACTCATTCAGCCCGTGCATGCTCACCAACTCCTTTCCACCAAACATGTACGGCTGACGTTCCTTTTCCGTGCTACGGTCAAAAAGGACACCGGAGGGATAATACTCCAAAGACTGGTCGGCATAATAGCCCTGGGAATTACGGGTGATACGGACATTGCCCAGATGATCGTGTACATAATAGTAATAGGCATAGTTACGATGGGAATCTATGCCGACATAATCGGCACCGACATATCCTTCGGAAGTTTGAACCATAAACATCTTAGGACCATGACCATACCAACTACGATACATATAATGACCGTCCCATTCATCTGTGGAGACGTCATAATAAGCATTCCCATGATAAACAGCATCCTGAGGGACGACGATTCCCGTACTATATGTCTTATAAACCGCTTTCACCTTCCTGCCGTCAGCCAAATAACTGTTGATAATCTGATTGCCATTCTGAAATTGAATGGTATCCGGCAAATTTAAGAAATTATGCCGGGTGGCAACGACTCCTTTATCTAAATTCTTTATCAGATTGCCATTATTATCATAATAATATTCAATGGATGCATCAGACAGGTCCGGATAGGACATACTGCCGAAGTCATATCCCGATACCGGACTTCCGGAAGATACTTTCTTGATTTGGTTACCGGTGTACTGAATATTCAGCGCATCGGTCTTGTTCTCACCCAACTTGCGTTCCAGATAGGTGATATTGCCCATCTTGTCATATTCATACAACTCGGAATACGGGACACTGCTGCCTGCCTTGTCATAAGAGTTTGCTGCGGTCAGGCGGTTCAGGCCGTCATAAAGAAACAGATAATTGTATGAATGGCCATTCTGTTCATATCCTATCCCGGCTATGTTACCGTTATAGCGAGGTACAAAGCCTGATCCGGAGCCGGTGTCATAATATAATCTTTGTACGAAACTCCGGCTTTTTATGGCCGATACCCAGTTTCTTATGTTATACTCATACCGCACGGTATCCATGTCATTGTGCCGTCTCTTCTCCTGAAGCCTGCCCAAGTCATCATATACGGACTCGGAAAGCAGAATCCGCTCTCCCTTATTATGGGTATGATAAGTCTTTACCGGCCGCCCGGCATTGTCATACTCATATTCGTAAAGTTCCTCCTGGCTGTTATCCCCTCTGGGGTTCAGGCAGTTGAAGCGAGGGTGATTTCGATAAAAGGGGAGTTTTGGCATATCCCCAACTAAAAATGTTTTGAGTCATATCGAACTCGCGTTAATTTAATTAAACGAATTTCCCGATAATTTCCTCTGCTATATTATCAAAAGTGTTATTTTAAGGAATTATAACTTCTGCTATTGTGTTCTTTGCATATTATAAAGAACGCATAACGATAATACTATTAAAACAACTAAACTAATTATCAAACAACGACCGTACCCACTCCATTGGAATACCAATGTAATGATCATAACCTACAATATGATTATTTAAAGCAATTAATATTATAAGTGCAATACCGCATGCTATAGCCAGCCATATTACTATTTTTTCGTACAAGCTCATAGGTTTTATATCACTACTTTTATAGAATCTTTTTATATGAGTATTTTTGGTGGTCCATTTTTTATTTTTTCTCTTTTTCATAATTCATCATCGTTGATTAAATTCTGGTAAAATTCTTCTTTCTTGTTGCGTAGATTGAAAAGCATTCGGATTTGTAAAAAGTTCAATCATTATTAAATCTTTGGGTGATAATCCCAGCTTTTCCTGTATGGCCGCCTTCCGCTCTGTAGACATCTCTACCATTTCTTCTAACGATTTGCCAGTAAAATCAAGTTCACCTAAACTCTCATTCATTTCTGCAGCTTTGGCCTCATAGCTAAGTTGCTGTATTGCCAAATTAGGATCATTAATCACAAGTTCTGTACTATTTTGAATGACACCATCTTCGCCATATTTCACTGTAGAAACGAGACTTGCTAACTTGTTTTTAAAATCGATATATGAATCGTAATATTCTCCGAAACCAGTAAGTGCACGACCTGGTATATTATTACTGCTCATCTGTACTTTATTTCCTCCCGGCGTATTGACTGTTTCTAAAAAAGTTTGCGGCCCTATTGACATTGTTTGCCGTAAACCATTTCCTGTATAGGAGAGATTTGTAGTTTGCACATAAGATTGTGGTTTGATACCCCTTGGATAGAAAACGTAAGGATTTGGCCTTCCCGCATTTCTATAGCCTCTTCTAACTGGTGGTCTTAATGGCCTTGGCTGATTTCCATCCGGATCAACATATTTAAGTGGATTATTCAAGCAATACACATACGGACTCACCGAATAGTATTTCTCACACAACGGATCCATCGAAGTAAAGCTTGGAATAATCGAATATTGCCAACGTCCTGTAAAGTCATACTCATTCAGCCCGTGCATGCTCACCAACTCCTTTCCACCAAACATGTACGGCTGACGTTCCTTTTCCGTGCTACGGTCAAAAAGGACACCGGAGGGATAATACTCCAAAGACTGGTCGGCATAATAGCCTTGAGAATTACGGGTGATACGGACATTACCTAAATGATCGTGTACATAATAGTAATAGGCATAGTTACGGTGGGAATCTATGCCGACATAATCGGCACCGACATACCCTTCGGGAGTTTGAACCATGAACATTCTGGGAGTATCACCATACCAGCTACGATACATGTAATGACCGTCCCATTCATCCGTAGAAGTACTGTAGGAAGCATTCCCATGATAAACAGCGTCCTGGGGGACAACGATGCCCGTACTATATGTCTTATAAACCGCTTTCACCTTTCTGCCATCCGCCAAATAACTGTTGATAATCTGATTGCCATTCTGAAATTGAATGGTATCCGGCA
>CAJJNP010000135.1 GCA_905193145.1 uncultured Odoribacter sp.
CGTCTGAAAACGTATTAAAATATTTTTATATGGTTGATATTAAGTCTGTTGCAAAGAAAGTGGTCTCTGATGAAGCTTTAGCTATACAGAATCTCTCGAACTTTATTGATGATGATTTCGAAAAAGTAGTCAATTTGATATATAAAAGTAAGGGCAGAGTGATTGTTACTGGCATAGGAAAAAGTGCTATTATTGCTCAAAAAATTGTGGCAACATTTAATTCTACAGGTACCCCTGCTGTTTTTATGCATGCTGCCGATGCCATTCACGGTGACTTGGGAATGGTGTGTCACGATGATGTTGTTATTTGTATTTCTAAAAGTGGTAATACTCCTGAAATTAAAGTTTTGATTCCGTTAATCCGTAATGTCGGCAATGATAAAATTGTTGCGATGGTATCTAATACGGATTCTTTTTTGGCACATAATGCTGCTTATGTACTGAAAGCGCAAGTTGAACGGGAGGCTTGTCCGAATAATCTGGCTCCAACTACATCTACTACAGCCCAATTGGTGATGGGGGATGCATTGGCAATTTGTTTGATTCAATGCAGAAGCTTTTCTAGTCGTGATTTTGCGAAATATCATCCTGGCGGTTCGTTGGGTAAGCGTTTGTATACCCGGGTGTCTGATGTATACGATTCTGAAAATCGTCCGCATGTGTCGTTGGAGGATGGTATACGTAAGGTGATTTTGGAAATGTCCGGAGGACGCTTGGGTGCTGTTGCAGTGACTGATGATGAAGGGCATCTTTTGGGAATTATTACGGATGGCGATTTGAGACGAATGCTGGAAAAATACCAGGATGTCGATCCCTTGAGAGCTAAGGATATCATGTCTGTCTCTCCGAAAACCATTTCTGAAGAGGAATTGGCATATAATGCTTTTCAGAAGATGGAACAGAACAGTATTACCCAATTAATCGTAGTAAGTGAAGGGAATGTCTATAAAGGTATGGTACATATCCATGACATTCTTCGGGAAGGAGTTGTCTGATTTGATATGTAATCAGCAAATTTAATTTATAAAAAATAATGATGCAGGGTTGGGGTATAATATTATTGTTGTTTGCTTTTAATGTCGCATTTGCTCAAAGCACTCGTGTGCGGGGTAAGGTGACCGATGCAAAAACGGGAGAGGTGTTGCCTTTAGTGAGTGTTGTCTTTAAAGGTACGACCGTCGGTATTGCTACTGATTTTGATGGTATGTATTCACTGGAAACGCGTGAAAATGTTTCTGAGGTAGAGGCTTCCTTGATTGGCTATGTTTCTCAAAAGGTTAAAATTATTCCCGGAGCATTCAATACGGTGGATTTTGCTTTGGAGCCACAGGCTTTCGACTTGGATGAAGTACAGGTGACTCCTGGAGAAAATCCTGCACATGCTATTTTACGTAATGTGATTAAAAATAAATCGAAAAATAGTCGTTCAGCTTTGTCGGAATATTATTGTCAGACCTATACAAAGATGGAACTTGATTTGACGAATATTAAACCGGGCTTTAAGAATAAGAAATTGCAAAAGAATTTCGGTTTTATTTTTAACCACATGGATACCTCTGTCGTCACTGGAAAAGCATATTTGCCGGTGATGATTTCTGAATCCTCTGCTGATTATTATTTTAGAAAATCTCCGCCTTTATCTCGTGAAATCGTCAAAGCCAGTCGGATATCGGGTATTGAGGAGGATTATACATTGGCACAATTTACCGGGCATCTGCATGTAAACATTAATCTGTATGATAATTTTATAGATGTCTTTGAAGTGCGTTTCGCAAGTCCGTTGGCCGATCATGGAAGGATGTTTTATAAGTACTTTCTGATTGATAGTATGAATGTTGATGGACGAAAGACGTATAAGATTCGGTTTCATCCGAAAGCTTTTTCTACTCCCGTATTGGATGGAGAAGTCAATATTGACTCTGCCACTTGGGCTTTGCAGTCTGCACATGTAAAAATGGTGAAGGGGCTTAATGTCAATTGGATTAGACATCTTGTTTTGGATAATGAGAATTATTGGGTGGATGATTCGGTCTGGTTTCCGAAGCAGGATAAGATATTTGCCGACTTTTCTATTTTTATGTCTGATTCCGCTAAAATGGTCTCTTTTCTGGGACATCGGCAGGTCGATTATTCAAATGTCCGTTTGAATCCGGGCATCCCCAAAGAGGTTGCACGAATGGACAATAATGTCATGATTAATAGCGGAGTGTTGAAAAACGATGAACATTATTGGGATTCTGTTCGCCCGTATAGTTTGAGTGCCAAAGAGAAGTCGATATATGGGATGGTCGATTCTGTGAAAAATGTACCGTTGTACCAGACTTTTTATGATATTGTCTCAATGGCATTAGGGGGCTATTATGATACAAAATATCTTGAATTTGGACCATATTATAAACTGGTGAGTTTTAATGACCAAGAGGGATGCCGTTTCCAGTTGGGGGCGCGTACTACAACAGATTTTAGTCGCACAATACGTCTTTCTGGATATGGAGCATATGGATTGAAGGACCATAAGTGGAAGGGCGGAGGAGGTATTGAATATGCTTTTCGGGAATTGCCAACTTCTAAATTGAATGTTGCTTTTAAACATGATATGGTGCAATTGGGAGCTGGTGTAAATGCTCTTACGGAGAGTAATATTTTGAGTTCTGTTTTCTCTCGGGGCAGTGACGACCGCTTGACGATGGTTAATCAACTGGACCTAGATTTTGAACAGGAGTGGCGACAGGGAATCAGTAATACGGTCGGCGTGCAATTTAGGGAAATATTTGCCAATGGAGATGTTCCGTTTGTGCGTCCGGATGGAACTCCTTTGTCTACAATTTCATCGACGATTGTGCATTTGAATACTCGCTTGTCAAAGAATGAGATTATTGTTCGTAAGCCGTTTGATAAGTATTCTTTGGGCTCTGATTATCCTATATTGAGCATTGATTTGGCTGCCGGCATCAAAGGTGTCTTTAAAAACGATTATGAGTTTTATCGGTTGGTTGCTTCTATCAATTATAGTCTGCAAATTTCACCGATTGGGACTTCTGAATTCTTTTTGACCGGAGGTAAAATATTTGGTAAGGTTCCTTATCCACTTTTGAAGTTGCATGAAGGGAATGCAACCTATTTTTATGATTCCTACGCATTCTCTTGTATGAATTATTATGAGTTCGCATCGGATGCATGGTTCTCTTTTTTCTATGAACATCATTTCAAAGGTTTTTTCTTGGGCAAAATACCTTTGATGAAAAAGTTGAAGTGGCGTGAGGTCTTTGTGTTTAAAGGGTTGATAGGTACTTTGGCTGATAAGAATAATGGTAATCTTGAAAACACTGATGCTATATTGCGTTTCCCTGCCGGTTTAGGAGCTGTATCGAAACCATATTTTGAAACTGGAATCGGTATTGAGAATATCTTCCGGCTTTTCAGGGTGGATGCAATTTGGCGTTTGACCCATCGCAAAGGGATGCCCGGACAGGATATTCAGAATTTTGCAGTGAATATTTCGGTGAATTTGAATTTCTAGTTTATCTTTGTTGCGTAAAAAACATGGACCATGAAATTAAGAGCAGAACATCTGATAAAAAAATATAAAAGTCGTACCGTAGTTAAAGACGTGTCTGTTGATGTTGAACAAGGTGAGATTGTGGGCTTGTTGGGACCCAATGGTGCTGGTAAGACGACCTCTTTTTACATGATTGTTGGTTTGATAACCCCCAATGGTGGACGTATTTTTTTGGATGATCGCGAAATTACAAAGGAGCCTGTGTATCGGCGTGCCCAATTGGGAGTAGGGTATTTGGCACAGGAGGCTTCTGTGTTTCGGCGCTTAAGTGTTGAAGACAATATCAGAGCGGTATTGGAAATGACAACGATGAGTAAGGAAGAACAGAAAGCCCGTTTGGAAGAGATGTTAGACGAATTTGGTCTGCAACACATCCGTAAAAGCTTGGGTATTCAGTTGTCCGGTGGTGAACGCCGTCGTACTGAAATCGCACGTGCGCTTTCAATCCGTCCTAAATTTATCTTGTTGGACGAACCGTTTGCTGGAGTAGACCCTATTGCGGTAGAAGATATCCAGTCTATCGTGAAAAAATTGAAAGATAAAAATATCGGAATTTTGATTACCGATCATAATGTACAGGAAACTCTTTCGATTACCGATCGTGCATACTTGCTTTATGACGGACGTATTTTACAAGCCGGTACTGCCGAGCATTTGGCTGCAGACCCGGAAGTTCGTCGGGTTTATTTGGGTAAAAACTTTGAGCTTCGTCGTAAAAAATAATCATTCTTTTTCTGTTTCTTCCACTGCTATCTGGTAAAACATTTGCGCTCCGGCTTCAATGATTGTGTTGGGAAAATCATATGTAGGAGTATGAAGTGCCGGTTGTTGCTCTCCTGCTCCAAGACCGAACATGGCTCCAGGAATATGTTGTGTGAATAGACCGAAATCTTCTCCCCAGGTGAAAGGGCAATTTGTCTCTACATATGTTAGTCCGTTTTTTATCGCTGCCTGTTTGATGACACTCACGGCTGCTGCTTGGTTTTCATTGGCAGTAAAGGATTCTAGCCATTCCGTTGAAAAGCGTAGTGCAGGATAATTTTCCTTTAATTGCTTGACTAACTTTTCAAGTTTATCTGTGTGTATTTTTAAATGCTGTGCTGTAGAGGCTCGCATTGTCAAACGAATCACTCCGCTTCCTGCTGCAACACCATAAGCTTCCTCTCCTATATGAAGTTCTATAAGAGTGGTGCGAAAATAATCTTGCATTTCCGGTTCTCCTTGGTTCCAGCTCATGGTTTTTTCTAAAATGTTTAGTAAAGCAGCTGTCGGTGATATAGCTTTTTCCGGTTCTGCTGCATGTGATGTCTTGCCTTCAACTTGTATGGAGCAGCTAATGACTGAGCAGGTGAAACTGCCTTCCCGGCATACGACAGCTTTTAACGGAAAACCTGGCAGGTTATGTAATGCGTAAGCTTTATCTATATGCATATTTTGAAAAAAAGGATGTTCTAGCACTTGTCTTGCTCCTTGACCGGTTTCCTCTGCCGGTTGAAATAGTAGCAGAACTTTGCCTTTTTTTAATGGAAATTGGTGTAATAGATTGGCCATTGCTAGAAGTATGGTTGTGTGCCCGTCATGTCCGCATTTGTGTGATACGCCCGGATTGTCGGAGTGATAAAAGCAGGATTGTGTTTCGTTTACGGCAACGGCATCAATGTCTGCACGGAATAAAATGGTGGGACCTTCTGATGAAAAGACATACTTTGCAATTACTCCATGTCCGCCGATATGGGTGTGTATTTGGGTGTTGCCTAATTTTTTGAGCACTTCAACTATTTTTGAAGCCGTGCGTATTTCCAGACCGGATAGTTCCGGATGTTGGTGGAAATCTTCTCTTAAACTATAAAGCTCCTCTGTCTGCATATTTGTTGGAATTTGATTTCTAAAGATAGGGATTATTTTTATGCTGGGAGTTTGTGCATTTAAATATGTTGTTTATATTTGCACTATCTTTCAATTGCGACAATAGCTCAGTTGGTAGAGCGTTGGCTTCCCAAGCCGAAGGTCGCGGGTTCGAGCCCCGTTTGTCGCTCTTTATAGACAGACTTCTGATAAGGGAGTCTGTCTTTTTTTATGATTCTATGGATAATGTTTTTCTATTTTAAAAAATTTACTATCTTTGAACATCTAATATAGAAATCTTTAAAATAGGAATGTATATGAAGTTAATTAATCGAATTTGTTTGTTGCTGGTTGCGTGGGGGCTACTAGGTTTGGCAGCAGCGTTTGCTGCAAATGATGAAAAACCGTTTGTAATTCCGGAGTTGAAGGAATGGAAGGGCGGAGAAGGTGTATTTGTTCCGACTAGGCAAAGTCGGATTGTTTGCTCCAAAGGCCAGAAGGAATTGTTGCGTATTGGTGAGATGCTGGCAGAAGATTGTCGCCTCATGTTTGGATATGCTCCTGAAGTTGTAGAAGGAAAGGCACAGAAAGGGGATTTGGCTTTACAGCTGAATAAAGATAAGAAGTTGGGCAAAGAGGGATATACTATCCGTATTGCTGATCGTGTCACGTTGGCGGCCCCGGAACCTATTGGAGTATATTGGGGAACGCGTACTCTGCTGCAAATGGCAGAGCAACAGGATGACCATCACTTGCCTCAGGGAACAGTCCGTGATTATCCTGATTATGAAATGCGGGGATTTATGATTGATTGTGGGCGTAAATTTATTCCTTTGAATGCTTTGCAGGATTATGTTCGGGTTATGGCTTATTATAAAATGAATACGCTGCAGATTCATTTGAATGATAATGGTTTCAAACAGTTTTTCAACCATGATTGGAATCAGACTTACGCTGCTTTCCGTTTGGAATCGGAAACTTTCCCCGGTTTGGCTGCAAGGGATGGATATTATACGAAACAGGAATTTATTGACTTGCAAAAGCAGGCAGAAGCTTGTTTTGTTGAAATTATTCCGGAAATAGATGCTCCCGCCCATACATTGGCCTTCACTCATTATAAACCAGAAATTGGTAGTGAAAAATATGGCATGGACCATTTGGATTTGTTCCACCCCGAGACCTATAAATTTATGGATGCACTTTTTAAAGAGTATCTCGAAGGGGAGGAACCGGTATTCCGAGGACCAAGAGTTCATATTGGTACGGATGAATATTCTAATAAAGATCAGAAGGTGGTGGAAAAATTCCGCGAATTTACCGACCGGTATATTCGTTATGTTGAGAGCTTCGGTAAGCAGGCATGTATGTGGGGGGCTCTGACTCATGCTAAGGGAGAAACTCCTGTGAAATCTGAAAATGTTATTATTTCTGCTTGGTCTAAAGATTATGTCGATCCTTTTGAGATGGTAAAACAAGGTTATAAATTGATCAGTATTCCCGACGGACTTTTGTATATTGTTCCGGCTGCCGGTTATTATTATGACTATTTGAATACTCAATATTTATATGATTCTTGGACTCCGGCTATGGTGGGACGTTCTGTGTTTGATGAAAAGGATCCGGCTATTTTGGGAGGAATGTTCGCTGTATGGAACGATCAGGTGGGTAATGGAGTTTCTGTCAAGGACATATATCATCGTGTCTACCCTGCTATGCAGACTTTGGCTGTAAAAATGTGGACTGGCAAATCGGTTACTTTGCCTTTTGCTGATTTTGAAGGTAAACGTTCCGGTTTGAGTGAAGCTCCTGGGGTTAATCAGTTGGGGCGTATCGGTAAAAATACCGGGGTCGTTTATGAGCAGGCGGTTGTTACGCCGGGAAGTCGGTTGCCTTATCGGGAAATAGGCTATAACTATCGGGTAAGTTTTGATATAGAAGTGGCTGACGAAGCCAAAGGTACGGTGCTTTTTAGTTCTCCTGACGCTGTGTTTTATCTCTCCGATCCGATTCGTGGTATGTTGGGATTTGTCCGTGATAGTTATTTGAATACTTTCTGTCAGAATATTCTGAAAGGCGAACGCTTGCATATAGCCGTTGAAGGGGATAATGCTTCTACACGTCTTTATGTCAATGGTAAATTGGTGGACGAGTTGGGAAAGACAAAGTTATATTTTAATGATGGCAAAACCAGCATGAATTATTTACGAACCTTGGTATTCCCGTTGGAGCAGGCTGGTGATTTTAAGAGTAAAATAACGAATTTGAAAGTAGAAAAGTTGTAATATCTGCTAGAATTATTTGAATATTCTGTATTTTTACGCCCAGTAAAATTATTATATATAAATCATAATCAATATGTTTTATAAATACATTTACTGGGCGTTTTTTATAGCTGTTTGTCTATTTGCCCATGGAGCTGTGTTTGCGCAAGTGGAAGATAAAGTCTATAAGACTGATTATAGGTTGAATGCCGGTGATTCTAAAAGCTTGTTCGTTGAGTTGGATAATATCAGTTTTTTTAAAGACAATGAATTTGCTGGCGAGGTGATGGAGGGGTATTCTTTGCCTGGTCTATGGCTACAGCCGAAGTTGGTATATCAGCCTTTGAAAAATATCAAACTGGAATTGGGTTTGCATGCATTGGTGTATAGCGGTGCATATAAATATCCCTCTATGGCTTATGATGATATCGCTGTATGGAAAGGCAATCAATATCAGAAAGGCTCGCATTTATTGCCATTTTTTCGTGCCCAGTTTGAGCTTGGAAAAGTAAATTTGGTAGTTGGTAATATTTATGGCGGTTCCACGCATCGGCTGATTGCACCGCTGTATCATCCGGAATTGAATATGACTGCCGATCCGGAAATGGGATTTCAGTTGTTGTTTGATACTCGTGCCTACCATTTGGATGTATGGGTAAATTGGCAAAGTTATATTTTTGAAAACGACACCCATCAGGAAGCTTTTACTGTTGGTCTCTCTTCGCAAATTGATTTTACACCTACTGATGCCCGGGTGCATGTATATAGCCCAATTCAAGCTACCATCCAACACCGCGGCGGAGAACAGGACACCCTGTTTACTAATTCTGTCCAGACTCTGATGAATGGAGCTATTGGTGCCGGGATTACCTGGAATACAGATTGTCGGGTATTGAAGCGTTTTAATGTTGAGGCTGATTTTGTTGGTTATTATCAGCAGGCAGGTAAACTATGGGGGTATGATAATGGTATAGGATTTTATGCTGCAGCCTATGCCGATTTAAAAGATTTTCGTGTTAAGGCTGGATATTTCTATGCCAAGGACTTTATTTCCCTGTTTGGTATTCCATATTTCGGAGCTGCTTCTACGCGTAATAAAGGAGCTTTGTTTGATAAGCCGCAGACATTGTTTGCTTCAGCAGAGTATTCCAGGACATTTGGGAAACGTTACGCATTAGGTGCACAGGTGGATGTTTATCAGTCTATGCCGGGTAAAATGATAGATGCAAACGGTGTTGTTTCTTCTCCGGGTAATGCAACTAGCTTCTCTTTTGGGATATTTTTCCGTATCAATCCACGGTTCTTGTTGAAAAAATGGGAATAAACTTAATGTAAGTCGCAATAAAAATAAAAGACCTTCAAAATCATTTGATTTGAAGGTCTTGTCTTTAAGAGTGAACTCGGCGGGAGTCGAACCCACAACCTCTTGGGCCGTAACCAAGTGCTCTATCCATTAAGCTACGAGTCCGTGTCTTATCTCTAAAGCGGTGCAAAGATATGTACAATAATTGGTTTGTGCAAGTATTTTGATATGTAACAATCCATATTTTTATTGGAAAATGTAAATTTATTCAAGAGCTTGTATGAGAATAGCTGGAGTATACAATAAAAAAGACCTTCAAAATCATTTGATTTGAAGGTCTTGTCTTTAAGAGTGAACTCGG
>CAJJNP010000136.1 GCA_905193145.1 uncultured Odoribacter sp.
GGGCTTATTCTTTTATGTTATCTCTGTTTATTTTGTTGTTTGTAAAGGCACAATTTCATGCAGTGTAATATTGCCTTGGATTTCTATTTTTGCGGCATCTTTGACAATTTGGATGGTTTGTACAGATGCGTTAATTGGTTCTTCGGCAAGAACTTTCCCTTTGGAAGACAATTGCTTCAAGGTAGCAGTTGTGTTTTGGGGACTGCTGATAATCAGACATTGAGTGCTGCCTGCAGGCAGGGTGAAAGATAAAACATTACCGTTTGTGAATGTTGTATGCGGATTGTTATCAAATGCAGCCTGTGCCTTGAGGGTATCTGCTGCAACGATGGTCAGATGCTGCGGGCATCGGGCATTGCGGCTGGTGTCCGGTTGTACACCGGTCATTCCTTTGTAGAAGTTGCAGAGTAAATCATACATCGTATTTTCATAGAACGGCTGTAGTTTCATGGTGCCTGATTTGTGGGCTTTGTAAGCCTGAATTTCTTCCGGACTCATTTGGAAGTCGAGGTATGAATTCCAGAACTCTGCCGGAGTGTTGTTCTTGGAGATTTCAATCAGTTGGAGGGCATTTTGACCTCTTACGCCTAATTTGCCGAATTCAACGAGCCATGGACGCAATTCTGCCAATAAGGCTTTGTTGGTGCATTTTGCTTCCATTTCGGCAGGAACTTTTTCAATTTTCTTGAATTCATTCAATAAAGCATCATAGTCGGCTTGGGTATAATCATTGATACGGAAAGTTTTGGTTTCCCACGATTCGATGCGGCGGTAGCCTTTTTCGGTGTCGCAAGAGTGGATGGCAAAGGTTCTGTAAGCATCTTTTGCTTCGGGAGCCAATTCTGCAAGCCCGCGCTCCCAGCTGTCAAGCGGATTGTAGGCTGAGATGTTCCAGCCGTAGTCTGCTACACTGTAGAGGGCGAGTTTGGAAGCTTCTCCGTGTTCCATGGGATTACTGATGAGTCCGCATACCTCTTTACTGGTGAGGGTATTGTCTAATCCGTAGGTCGGTCCTTGCATCACGATGTGACGGGCATAGTCCGTTACGGGGAAATTCCACCAATAGAGTGCCGGACGTTTGATGCGGGAGTTTACCCAATTCATAGTGGAGCGGGTCAAGTCGCTGCATACATAGTCGCCTGTCCAGAATACATTGATGGTTGAATCCAGAGTGTTACCATAGGTTACAAGACTGCCTTTCGGCGTGGGGTTTGCCCACAATTTGGTGTAATCTGTCGGACAGACAATCAGAGGGGAAATATCGCTTTTGGCAGCTGCCAGCTCTTTGTTCAAGCGGTTGAGCCATTCGGTCTGTTTGTAAGGATTGGTTCCTTCTCCTGAGATGTCATCGAAAAAGATAGCAAAGGCACGTACGCCCAAGTCGTACATGTGGTTGAATTTGTTCATCAGGTTTTGGTAGTCTTCTTCATTCCATTTGATATCTTTTCCCGGATGGATAGCCCATACGAAGTCCACTCGGTTGCGGTTGCAGGCTTCTACCAGCTCTTTGATATTGGCTGCTTCTTTTTCCGGATAGGGCAGACGCCAGTTGGGACAACTGTGGTAGGGGTCGTCTTTGGGACCGTACAGATAGTAGTTCATTTTGAATTGTCCGTATAGGTCTATCAATGAAAGGCGAACTTGGTGTGACCAAGGGGTGCCATAGAATCCCTCTACTACACCTCTATAAGGAAGGTCCGGATAGTCGTTGATGGCGAGGCATGGGAGGTTGCCGTTGGCAGAAATCGGACTTTTGATGATTTCCCGTAGAGTCTGGATGGCATAGAATGCTCCTTTTTCATCGTATCCGATAATGTTTATGCCTTTTTCGTCAATGGTTAGCGAGTAGGCTCCGGTGATATTTTTCACACCTTGTTTTGCGGCAAGTTTTTCACCGAAATCAATGCTCATTTTTACACCTTTTTTATTCAGGGCGAGGAAAGAAAGATCGTTGCTGAATTTGCCTTTCTTGTCTTTGAGTGCGATGCCATTGGAGATATTTAAGGTTTTTCTCTCTTGTTTCTGAAGAGAATGGGGGGGCGGATTGATAATCAAACCTTGGTGATCTAACACTTTACCGGGAATTTTGAGTACATCTTGTGACTCTGAACGTTGTGTGTTCAAATCAACATTGTTGTCTTGTGCATACAGATGGTTGCACGTGAGCGCCATGGCAATAAATGCCGTAAGTAGTTTTTTATGGTTCATCATGTTAAAATTGATTATATTACTTTTGGTGTTCGCTGACAAAATTAGTAATTTTAATTGGAATATTCTATTTTTGCTACCTTAACAGAAAAAATAGAATCGAGTGAGGTATTTGTTATTTGTGCTGCTTGTGTGTGTAGCATGTTCATGCAGTGAGAAGAAAAAAGGTGAATTCCGTTATTTTAGAAATTTTCAAAGGACATTTAATGACATGAATGCCAGGCATCTTAAGGCGGCCAAAGAGTGGGGAATTGCACCTATTAAGAGGGAGGAGGATTTTGAGGATCGGTTGCGGATGATGGAGAAAATAGAATCTTGCCGATATTATGAAGTGGACGAGTTGACACATTCTTTGCCTTATCTGGTGCCGAGAGCCGAAAAGTTATTGGAAACCATCGGACGGAATTTCCGCGATTCGTTGGATAGTAAGGATTTACCTTCACGAAAGATTATTGTCACCAGCGTTTTGCGGACTGCAGCCACAGTTAAGAAGTTGCGTAAGAGTAATATTAATGCCAGTGCCAATTCTGCTCATGTCTATGGAACGACTTTTGATATTGCATACGCTCGTTACAAAGGGGCGAAGAAAGAGGAAACGGATAAATTGAAATCTGTATTGGCGGAAGTGTTACAGGATTTGCGTAAAAGGGAGCAATGTTATGTGCGGTATGAGTATAAACAGGGATGTTTCCATGTTACTGTGCGGTGATGTGAAAAAAATGTACTACTTTTGCACATTGTTTTTTAATGGAGTGAAATAATTTAATTCTTATGGGATTACAATGTGGCATAGTAGGTCTTCCGAATGTTGGGAAATCTACACTATTTAATTGTTTAAGTAATGCAAAGGCACAGTCTGCAAATTTTCCTTTTTGTACGATTGAGCCGAATGTGGGTGTTATCACTGTACCGGATGAACGGTTAAATAAACTGGTGGAATTGGTACAACCGCAGAATGTGGTGCCTGCCGTAGTTGAAATTGTGGATATTGCCGGATTGGTGAAAGGGGCCAGCAAAGGTGAAGGATTGGGTAATAAGTTCCTTTCCAATATCCGCGAGACGGATGCGATTATCCATGTGTTGCGTTGTTTCGATGATGATAATATCGTACACGTGGATGGTAGTGTAGATCCGGTGCGAGATAAGGAAATTATCGATACCGAATTGCAGTTGAAGGATCTTGAAACGGTGGAAAACCGTCTGCAGAAAGAAGAAAAGAGAGCGATGACCGGAGGCGATGCCAATGCAAAACGTCTGGTGGAGGTGTTGCATTTGTATAGGGATGCCTTGATGAAAGGACTTTCTGCCCGTACAGTGGTGTTGGATGATTTGCAGCAAGAGGCTGCCAAAGATTTGCAGTTGCTTACCAGCAAGCCGATTCTGTATGTTTGTAATGTGGACGAAGGTTCTGTGGTTAATGGTAATAAGTATGTGGATGCTGTGCGTGAAGCAGTTAAGGATGAGCAGGCTGAAGTTTTAATAATAGGTGCCGGTATCGAAGCGGATATTGCTGAGTTGGAAACTTATGAGGAAAAACAGATGTTCCTTGAAGATTTAGGCTTGAAGGAGGCGGGTGTTAATAAATTGATTCGTACAGCCTACCATTTGTTGAACCTGCAGACTTATTTCACTGCCGGAGTGAAAGAGGTACGTGCATGGACTTTCCGTAAAGGCATGAAAGCTCCGCAAACTGCCGGTATTATACACTCGGACTTTGAAAAAGGTTTTATCCGTGCAGAGGTAATCAAATATGAAGATTTTATTCATTATGGCTCTGAGGCTAAATGTAAGGAAGCCGGTAAAATGTCCGTGGAGGGAAAAGATTATGTGGTGCAGGATGGGGATATGATGAACTTCCGTTTTAATGTATAAATGAAAAATGGCTACTTTTCAGTAGCCATTTTCTTTATCTCATATCGATTACTTCGACATCCGGGTGTTTGCTGGAATTAAATTTGAAGAATGCGTCCGAAGGAACCGGCTGCATGGATTTCAGACTAGTAATGGAAATAGTGATGGCATTACCTTCTTTTTCATAGGAAGTCACCTTCTGGATGGATGAATCCTTGGTATTTGCCCAAATGCCTATCTTTTCAATGTTTTTCTTTTCTTTGGGATACAGCTCTATGTAAGCGATTCCGTTGTTGTTGCTCACCAGCTTTTGGTCGAAATTCTGGTTGTGAATGTCGAACAATGTAGTCGGATTCAGGAAACCTTCTTCTTCTTCGCTAGGATTTTTGACATTTACTTCACCAACTTCCGGCATGTAATTGTAAATTACTTTGCCGTCATAATAGTTTTCTGTCTCCATCAGATTCACTTTGTACATATTGCCTTTCATCCAGGCTTGGCCGTTGTGCGACTCGTGGATGTCTTCCGCTTTGTTTTCCATGGTCATGGTAAAAATCACTTCTACTGCAGGATAGGCCTTTACTTTGGCAGCTATCTTGTCAAGAATTTCTTTCGCTTTCGGGTCGTTTTGTGCCATTGTTGTGCCGAAAACAACCATTAATAGTAATGTTGTAATATATCGCATAATAAATAGTTTGGAGCAAAGGTAAGAATTGTACGTTATATAATGAAATTTTTATAGTTTTGTAATCATAAAAATAAGTCAATATGTTGTTATTTATTACACTCGGTTTTTTTGATATTTTGGATATTCTGATTGTGGCGTTTATCCTGTTTCAGGTCTATAGGCTTGTGAAAGGAACGGCTGCTATCAATATTTTGGCTGGTATTCTGACTTTCTATTTAGCGTGGCTGGTGCTTAGTGCTCTCAATATGAAATTGATATCTACGATTTTAGGTCAGTTTATCAGTGTGGGTGTAATTGCGCTTTTGATTGTGTTTCAGCAGGAGGTTCGTCGTTTTCTGTTGCTGGTGGGTAGTCGTTATAATTTGCAGAATATTTTTAATATTAATAAAATGTTTGCGAAGCCAACGATTGATGATGATGTCTCGGATGCAATCGTGCAGGCTTGTGTAGATTTTTCTGCTACAAAAACCGGAGCATTGATTGTTTTTCAATTGAATACCGAGTTGTATAATTATACGCAGACTGGAGTGGCGTTGAAATCAAAAATTACCAGTGAACTGTTGGAAAATATTTTTTGGAAAAATACTCCTTTGCATGACGGGGCAGTGATTATCAAGGATAATAAATTGATGGCTGCGCGTTGTATTCTTCCGGTTTCTGACCGTCGTGATATTCCGGGTAGTATGGGATTGCGTCATAGAGCTGCTTTGGGAATCAGTTCTGTGAGCGATGCTTATGTTGTGGTGGTGAGTGAGGAAACGGGCAATATCACTTTCTTTAAGGATGGTAGTTACAAAGTGAGGGTATCGCCTGAAGAGTTGAAAAAGTTGTTGAGTAACGATTTTTCTAGTTTTGTAACCAATAAGTAAAGAAGAGGCTTACTAGCCTCTTCTTTTATAATATTAGCGTAAGTTTTTCAAGCAAGCGTTGACATTGTCTTCGATGCGTTTTTGTACATTGTCGCATTCGGCTTTTTCAAATTTCTCGCCGGTGATATTTTCGTAAAGTTCTACATAACGGTCTGTAATGCTGTTTACAACAGCCGGTGTCATCTCGGGCACTTGTTGTCCTTCCAATCCTTGGAAACCATTGTCCATCAGCCATTCGCGTACAAACTCTTTGGAAAGTTGTTTTTGTTTTTCTCCCTTGGCAAATCGTTCTTCGTAGCCGTCTGCATAGAAATATCGTGAAGAGTCGGGTGTGTGGATTTCGTCAATCAGATAGATTTTTCCGTCTTTTTTACCGAATTCATATTTTGTATCTACTAAAATCAACCCTTTCTGTGCTGCAATTTCAGTACCACGCTGGAAGAGAGCGTAAGTGTATTTTTCTAATAGTTCGTAGTCTTCTTTGCTTACCAAGCCCTGAGCGATGATTTCTTCTTTGGAGATGTTTTCATCGTGTCCTTCGTCAGCTTTGGTGGTCGGCGTGATGAGAGGGGATGCAAATTTCTGATTTTCTTTCATGCCTTCGGGCAAGGGTAAACCGCATAATGTGCGGGCTCCGCTTTTATAAGCACGCCAAGAGCTACCGGTCAGATAGCCGCGGATAACCATTTCAACTTTGAACGGTTCGCATTTGTGGCCGATGGTCACCATGGGGTCCGGTGTTGCTATTTTCCAATTGGGCACAATATCGGAAGTTGCATCCAGGAATTTAGAAGCGATTTGGTTCAATACTTGTCCTTTGTAAGGCACACCTTCCGGCAGTACAACGTCAAATGCCGAAATACGATCGGACACTACCATAACAAGGTATTCGTCGTTGATATCGTATACATCGCGTACTTTTCCTTTGTAGACACTTTTCTGTCCTGGAAAATTGAAATCTGTTTTTACAATTGCATCCATAATTATCTTTTTTAATCAGTTGTATCTTTTTCTTCGTTATAAGCTTTGACAATCTCTTTTACCAGCCTGTGGCGTACAATGTCTTCCGAACTGAATTCTACAAAGGCGATGCCTTTGATGTCTTTTAGAATATTGAACGCATGTGCCAGTCCTGAATCAGAACGTCGCGGCAGGTCTATTTGGCTCATGTCGCCTGTAATGACGAATTTGGCACTCACGCCCATGCGGGTCAAGAACATCTTCAGCTGGTTGCGGGTTGTATTTTGTGCCTCATCGAGGATGACAAACGAATCATTCAGCGTGCGTCCGCGCATATAGGCTAACGGAGCTATTTGTATCACTTCACTTTCAAGATATTCCTCCAGTTTTTTAGGGGGAATCATGTCCGAAAGGGCATCGTAAAGCGGTTGCAGATACGGGTCTACCTTTTCTTTCATGTCTCCGGGTAGGAAACCGAGACTTTCTCCTGCTTCTACGGCAGGGCGGCTTAGGACGATGCGTTTTACTTCCCTGTTGCGTAAAGCTCTTACGGCAAGCGCAATGGCTGTATAGGTTTTTCCTGAACCGGCAGGACCGGTTGCAAACAACAAATCGTTGGTGCGGGCAAATTCCACCAGTTTGCGCTGGTTGACTGTACGTGCCCGGATGGCCTTGCCGGCATTGCCGTATAGAATGACAGAATCGGCATCCTCGGGGTCTGCCACTAGGTTGTCTTCCAGAATAATTCGCTTTAAGTTAGCTACTGTCAGCATATTGTAGCGGTGGTAGTGCTCCAATAAGGCAGTTATTTTATTGGTTAGTATTTCGATGTCGCCAATTTCGCCCTGAATAATCAGTTCATCTCCCCGGGCTGTAATTTTAAGTTTGGGAAAATATTCTTTCAGTAAGTTGAATTTGGAGTTGTTAACTCCATAAAAATCAATCGGATCTATGTTTCCTATACTTATTCTTTTCTCAATCATGAAATTCAAATAAATAACCTTATTTTTGCAGTGCCAAATTACTAAAAACGGCAATATCTTGAAAGACAATTATGGAAAATCTGGAAAAGAAAAAAGAAGCCTTTGCAAGTTTGCTTGAAATTATCGCCACTTTGCGTGTGGGATGTCCATGGGATAAAAAGCAGACAATGGATTCGTTACGCTCTTTGTCTATAGAGGAGGTGTACGAATTGGGGGATGCTATACTGGCCGGCGATATGGCCGAAGTGAAAAAAGAGTTGGGCGATTTGCTGATGCACATCGTTTTTTATGCGCAGATTGCCGAAGAAAAACAGTTGTTTGATATTTCGGATGTATTGGATGAGATTTGCGAAAAACTGAAATACCGCCATCCGCATATTTACGGTAATGTACAAGTGGCAGACGAAAAAGAGGTATTGCAGAATTGGGAACAGTTGAAATTGAAGGAGAAAGGGCGCAAGCATCGGGTGCTCGAAGGGGTGCCAGTATCGCTTCCGGCTTTGGTGAAAGCTTACCGTATCCAGGATAAGGCCCGAGGTGCCGGGTTTGACTGGAGGCAGAAGGAGGATGTGTGGGATAAGGTGAGTGAGGAGCTTCAAGAGTTTCAGGTGGAGTTGCAGCAGGCCGACCAGGAGAAAATGGAGGAGGAATTCGGAGACTTCCTTTTTTCTATTATTAATGCTGCCCGTCTTTATGGCATTAATCCGGAAAATGCATTGGAGAAGACCAACCGCAAGTTTATTCGTCGCTTCAACCATGTGGAGCAATGTGCCAAGAAACAGGGCAAGGAGTTGAAGGAAATGACGCTAGAGGAGATGGAGTCGTATTGGCAGGAAGCTAAACTTGAGGAATAAAACGACGAGAAAAGTAAGGAATAAACACATCAAATAAATACAGGATGGTAGAAATAGGAAGATTCAATACATTGACTGTTGTCAAGATTGTGGATTTCGGTATATACTTGGATGGTGGAGAAAGAGGAGAGATTCTGATGCCCAAGGAATATGTCCCCGATAATTGTTTTCCGGATGATGAAATCAAGGCTTTTGTCTATTTCGATTCTGAAGACCGTATCATTGCTACCACAGAAGTACCCTATGTTCAGGTGGGTGAGTTTGCTTTTATGAAAGTGGTAGCCACCAGCTCTGTCGGTGCTTTTTTGGATTGGGGGTTGCGTAAGGATTTGCTGGTGCCTTTCCGTGAGCAGCGTGATCCGATGGCCGAAGGAAAGTCATATTTGGTATATGCTTATGTTGATAAAGCTTCCGATCGTATTGTCGCATCCACTAAGATTGACAAATATCTTGACCAGGTATTTCCTGATTATACTCCTAATCAGGAGGTGGATATATTGGTGGCTCGTAAGACTGATTTGGGTTATGCTGTGATTGTTAACAATGCCCATTGGGGATTGATTTACGATAATGAGATATTCCAGCGGCTAAAAATCGGGCAGCGGCTGAAAGGTTATATCAAGCGGGTGCGTGATGATGAGAAGATAGATGTTTCGCTGCAACCGTCCGGCTTTGCCAAGATTGAAGGTCTTGCCGGCGAAGTGCTCGAAAAACTGAAGGATTACGGAGGTGTCTTGGATATTTCGGATAAGAGCGATCCTGAAGAGATATATAATCTTTTCGGTTGCAGCAAGAAGAATTATAAAAAGGCTCTCGGTACTCTTTTAAAACAGGGACTGATTGTGATAGGTGAGAAAGAGATAAAATTGAAATAAGTAATAAAGGCAAC
>CAJJNP010000137.1 GCA_905193145.1 uncultured Odoribacter sp.
AGGGTATTGCGTATATATATAAAAGGTTGCAAGTGATATCAAAGAGGAGAATATGGATATAAGACGTGAGGCATTGTTGGATGCATTGGAGGATTCTCAGATATCCGATCATGAATTGGATATGTTATGGGAGAACCAGGACAATGTGCAGGATATGTGCCTTTTGAATGATTGCCGTACTTTTTTTGTGAAGGAAAAGGCTGCTTCTTTGTTTGATGCAGAAGCAGCGTGGGCGAATTTTTCAAAAAAACGAGTCTCTCCCTCGAAATTACGGAAATTGTCTTTTGTTATTTGGGGAGGGGTGGCAGCCTGCTTTTTGGTGGCTTTGGGATTATTGACAATGACACTGACTACGGGACGTGTACAGCAGGAAATTGTAGTATTTTCCCCGAATACAGATTCACAAGATGTAATTTTGACTACAAGCAATGGACAGCAGACAATCTTGTCCGGTCCGTTGGTCAATGGTTTGTGGAAGGAAAAAGGTAAAGCAGCAGAGGAAAATAACTTTTTAAAATATGAAGCGCCGCAGGACAAGTCTGAAAAGCCGGAGATGCATACATTGACAACACCGGCGGGTGGATTCTATCAGGTTGAGTTGTCAGATGGGACACAGGTTTGGTTAAATGCAGCCAGTAGTTTGGTGTATCCCAGCTTTTTTGATGAGAAAGAGAGGGTGGTTGAGTTGTATGGGGAAGGTTTTTTCAGGGTGGCACATGATGCCCGACGTCCCTTTAAGGTGAAAGCAAATCGTGTCGTGACGGAAGTTTTAGGGACCGAATTTAATATGCGCACGTATTCCAGAAAGGATTTGCATGTGACGTTGCTTAAGGGAAGCGTGAAAGTGAAAGAAGAACAGTCGCAGGCAGAGGTCGTTATTCGCCCTGGAGAAGATGCTTTTTTGCAAGCTGACGGTTCTTTTGAGGTGAGGGAAGTGGATATTGATGATTATTATTTATGGACGAAAGGATATTTTTATTTTGATAAAGAATCTTTGGTTGAGATAATGTGCGAGCTGGGACGTTGGCATAATGTGGAGGTGATTTTCAGAAACAAAGCTGTTATGTCATACAAGTTGCATTTTTTGGCACAAAGGGACAAACCTTTGGACGATGCAGTTAAATTGTTGAATATGATGGGTATGGCTAAATTTTCGGTGGTGAATAATACGATATTTGTAGATTAGTTTGAAATTTTCTTTAAAATGGAGTACCCGAATTGTGTGTTTATACGGAATATAATTGTAAATATTTTTAATAAAAACACAATACGAGTTTATGAAACATTCAAATGTCATTTTGCATGTAGGGGATAAACCTTGGTACTCGCTTTTTAAAAGTGTGTTGCTTGTTTGTTTCCTTTTCATGTCTTCTGTTGTTCAAGCACAGGAACAGAAGAGTATTACTGCTGAATTTAAGAATGAACCTTTGGCAGAGGTGTTGAAAAAGCTGGAAAAACTTTCCTCTTACAAGATTCTATTCACGTACGAGCAAGTGCAGAAGTATAGCGTAACAGCTTCTTTAAAAAATGTTATGATTTTGGATGCATTGAAAAAAGTGCTGGAGGGTAAGCCGTTTGTATATTCTGATATCACAGACGGCAAGTATATATCGGTGAAGTATCAGAAACCGGAGGAAAAAGATGTTGAGGTGAAGACTGTTACCGGTTTTGTCGTTGATCCTAACGATGAACCTCTTCCAGGCGTGACAGTCATGATTAAGGGAACAACAGTCGGTGTCGCTACTAACTCCGAAGGAGGCTTTGAATTGCCGGTGCCGGTGACTGTAAAAAATCCGGTTCTGCTATTTTCTTGCATTGGAATGAAGAGTATAGAGGTCGTAGTGAAGAATGACAAGCCTTTGAATGTTGCTTTGGAAGAAAATGTGAATGCAATGGACGAAGTGGTGGTGAATGGTATTTATGCTGCTTCTAAAAACAGTTATACAGGTTCTGTAAAAACAATCAAGGGAGATGAGTTGCTGGAGGTGTCGCAAACGAATTTGTTTAAAGCCTTGAGTACTTTGGTGCCTGGTATGCGCGTGATTGAAAATAATGAGCAGGGCTCCAACCCAAACTATATTCCTGAAATCATCATCCGCGGAACAACCTCTCTTGCCACACAGGGCGAATTGGGATTGAATGCACCTTTGATTATCGTAGACGGTGTCGAGACAACCGTTGAAGCGTTGTTTGATATGGATATGTTTGATATCGAGCGTGTGGATGTATTGAAAGATGCTTCTGCAACGGCTATTTACGGAGACCGTGCTGCTAACGGTGTGATTGTTGTGGAACGTAAAAAAGTAAAGGACAGTAAATTAAGACTGCGTTATAATTTTGTGCCTGATGTTCAATTCCCGGATGTCTCTTCATTTGATTTGTGCGATCCGGCACAAAAGCTGGAATTGGAAAAACGCTGGGGATTGTACGATGACAAAACCGGAGAGCTGGAGGAAGATTATTATGAAAAACTGGAACGTATAAATAGAGGAGTTAATACCGATTGGAAGTCTATTCCTTTGCGTAATTCGTGGTCTCATTCACATTCCGTATCAGCTTCCGGGCGAGGAGGAGGAATGGATTATAGCGTAACGGCGCGTTTCGGAGACAAATACGGTGTGATGAAAAAAGACTATAGACGCAACTATGGTTTAGGTTTTTATTTGTCTTATTATTACAAAAACAAATTGACCGTCAGCTTTCGGGCGGATTTTGCAAAGACGGACAGTAAAAACTCTCCTTATGGTTCTTTTGCTCAATGGGTTGTGCTAAATCCTTATGACTCTCCTTATGATGAATATGGAGAATTGCTACCTAAATTATCTTATAATGTAAGTAATCCCATGTATGATGCAACCTCGCATAGTTTTACAAAAAATAAATTTAAAAGTAATACGGCCAGTTTGAATTTGCGTTGGGATATATTGAAAGGGCTCTTTATTACAGCCAGTGGAAATTTGACCTCCAGTGATTATCGTATTGATGACTATATTTCTGCTATTCATTCACGCTTTTTGAATCAGGGATTGTTATCCAGCCGTGGAAGTTATTACTTGCAGCAAAATGAGACGACATCCTGGCAGACACAAGCTACTTTGTCGTTCTCTCATACCTTTGATGAAGACGGAACAGTGTTTACATTGAACGGAGGAGGTTCAATGAGCAGAAGTAATTTGGATGTGTATTCGATGGAGTCGATCGGTTATTTGAAACCTTCGATGGACTATATTTCTTTGGGAAAATCTTACAAACCCAATTCCAAGCCTAACGGTTCGAATACTTATAGCTCAAGTGTGGCTGTTTATGGTAATGCAAACTTTATATATAAAAACCGTTATTTTGTAGATGCGTCTTTCCGCTCTTCTGCAACATCTGAATTGGGGGATAATGAACGTTGGACTCCTTACTGGTCTTTCGGTATCGGTTGGAATATCCATAATGAAAATTTTATCAAGAATTTGGGTAAAATATCTTCGCTAAGATTGAGAGGTAGTTTGGGCTATGTCGGTAGCGGCAACTTTGACGGCAACCTGACCCGGGTGATTTATGAATATCGTGGCGGATATGTTACCGGTTTGTCTGCTGTTGCGCAAGGTCTGGGAAATCCGGACTTGAAAGCACAGCGTACCTTGAGCTTGAATGCAGGTTTGAGTATGGAGGCTCTTGATAACCGCTTGGAGATGGAGTTTGATATTTACAAACAGACCACAACCGATATGTTGGTGCCAATCGGTGTGCCTTTGTCTACAGGTGCGGAAAAGGTGATGGCGAATTTGGGAGAATGTGTGAATTGGGGATACGAGTTGTCAATTTCCGGTGTGCCCATCAAAACACAGGATTGGATGTGGCGTATTACTTGGAATACAAACCATACCGTTAACAGAATTACTAAAATCAGTAATGCATTGAAGAAGCAGAATGAGGAAGCCATGAATGAAAAAGGTCTGGTACCTGCCGTTCAATTCGAGGAGGGAGAGTCTCAGTCGGCTATTTATGCGGTAAAAAGCTGGGGAATCAATCCTGCTACCGGAGAAGAAATTTTTGTGAAAAAAGACGGTTCCATTACCAATATCTATGATGTAAAGGATAAAGTGCCGTTGGGGGATAAGACTCCTAAATTGGAGGGAAGCTTCTATACGATACTCTCATGGAAAAACATCAGTGTGAATGCAGTGTTGACCTATACTCTGGGAGGATGGATTTACAATTCCAGCCGTGCGACTAAGGTGGAAAATATAAACCCGACACAGAATGTGGATGTGCGTGCGTTTACAGAGCGTTGGGTAAAGCCCGGAGACGTTGTCGCTTATCCGAAAGGGGATTTGAACAATCAGTCGGTATTCTCTTCTCGTTTTGTAGAGAAACGCAATGAAATCTATCTGTCTGCTGTCAATTTTTCTTATGCCTTGCCGGTAAAGTGGGTGAAAAAGTTGGGTATGAAGCGTTTGGCTTTGGGTATCGGTATTTCTGATATATTGCGTTTGTCGACAGTTCGATATGAACGTGGAACAAGCTATCCTTATATGCGTGGTTTTAATTTCATGATTAGTCCTACATTCTAAATGCATTTCAAGATGAAAATAATGAAAAGAAGTTTGATATTATTTATTGCGTTGATTTCTTGTTTTTCCATGACTTCATGTGAAAAATTCCTGGAATCACGGGATAAAAGTTCTGTGTTGGAAGATGATTTATTTACTAACAGAGAAGGTTTTGAGGAAGCCCTTTACGGTATTTACGAACTATTGGGGACGCAGCCGTTATATGGTGCTTATTTTTCATTGCTCCCGGAAGGAATGGGGCAGGGCTATCGTGTTATTCCGGAAAGCAATAATATCGGTATTTTCCAGAAAGTGATGTTGCACATGCATTCCGATGACGGACCTGCCGGATTGTATAAAGAGACATGGACTACAGCTTATAAAGCCATCAGTGATATTAATAAAATTTTGGAGCATCTGGACAATTGGACAGGTAAGCCGTTGAAATATGGCGATATCTATCGGGGGGAATGTTTGGGTTTGCGTGCCTTCTTGTCGTTTGACTTGCTGCGTTCTTTCGCTTCTGTCGGTATGGATAAACGTGGCATCCCCTATGTGGATAAGTATGGAATGTATGTAACCGCTTTTGGAACAACAAAGGATTGTTATCGGAAAATCATTGACGATTTGAAAAAGGCGGAAAGTCTGTTGGCGGAAGACGAGAACTTTCTGACTTGGCCCCGTTTGCCGGAGGATCCCTACAATGCGTTTATGAGCGACCGTGAATGCCATTTCAATTTGTATGCAGCCAAAGCGGCATTGGCAAGAGTCTATTGGCAGCGGAACCAGCCGGGCGATTTGGATAGTGCAGCCGTGTATGCAGAGCAGGTGATTGAATCCGGAGTGTTCCCCTTGCCTACAGGGGAATTGGTTAGTTCGGATTACTTTATCAGAATGATGTCCGGAACTATTTCTCAAAGGGAGGCCATTTTTGGAATCTATAAAGAGGATACCTATACCGATGCTTTCAATATGTTTATGAAGCAAACATCTGCTTATGTACCTGCTGATACGAATATGTATGAAATGGAAACAGGAAAGTTTGACAGAAGAAAAGATTGGATCAGAGTGCCGCATATTAATACTAATGATAAGGATTTGCAGGGAAAATATGGATTACGTTTCCATAAATTAGTATCTGCCGTTGCCTTTAATATAGCGGACGAAAAACTGGCTCCCATTGGAATCAACGGCATCAATGTAATCCGTATTCCTGAAATGTATTTGATTGTGGCTGAAGCAAATCTTGAAAAAGATCCGAAAAAAGCATTGGATGCGTATAATACATTCATTACTTCAAGAGAATTGCCAGCAGAATCAGGTCCGGTAACTATGGAAATGATTGAAAAACAGGTGTATCTTGAATATGTGCAGGAGGGATATGTCTGGTATCGTCTGAAAAGGGCGCAAGTGTCTGAAATCAAGGTGGAGTCGTCTCTTGCAAAAAAATCACAAGATGTAATCAAGATGAATGAATCCACTTGGAATTGGAGAATTCCTGACGGGGAATTTGAATTCCGTCCGGAGGGATCTTACTAAATTTGTTTAATTTTAAATGTCACAAATGATGAAAAATTATATTGTAACAGTCTGGATTTTATTAATTGTCGCAGTTTCTTTGCTGACATCCTGCGAAAAGGATCCCTGGAAGTTCGATACACATAGGAAGCCGGGTCTCTATTTCGTAGAGTTGGCAGATACCAATGAAATTGCCTTTGACCAATTGAACGATTCCTTATGGACCAGGAAACTGTTTATCTGTTATTTGATAGGGGCACCGACAGATTACGACCGCCAGATAGAATTTGCTCCGATTGATTCCGGCAGTAATATGAAATTCGGTGAAGACTATAAATTTTCGGATGCAACCATGAAGGCAGGAGAGGTGTATTGCAATGTCTATCTTTGGGCGAAACGTCCGGCAGTCGAAGATGAAGACGGCAAACGGTATTGCACCTTCAGAATAGTAGAGAATGAGCATTTTGTTCCTTATATGTATTCAACCGCTTTTTTTAAAGTACTGGTGTACCATCCGCGCGAACCCCAATGGTGGGATAAAAGCATATTCGGGAGTTGGAACGAAAAGGCTTATCAAGTGTATATGAGATTTTATAACAAGCAGGAAGAACAGAATACCGACAATTGGCAGAAATATTACAAAACGATTTATGGAACCAATATGTACATCATGAATGGTGTAAGTACGTGGGAAGGAGTTCCGTTGATGTTCTTGCCTTTGTTAAAAGAAGATGTGCTGGTTCCCATGTTTGACTATTTCGTGGCTAATCCGTACGAAGGAGTGGAGATACCGGAGTGGTATTATGAATCGAAAAAATAATTTAACTTATATATTTTGATGATTATGAGAAAATTAACAGTATTGATAATATGGTTTTGGGCAATGTTGGGTGTCGTTGGTTGTATAGACGACCAGACGACAGGTCCTCACATAGAGATTTCAGAGATTACTATAACAATGGAAGATTCGCTCTATTTTTCATCACCTAATCAAAGATTTGTTTTGGATGGTAATAAAATGGTGTCCCAGACGAATCCAGATTTGCCTTTGGAATTCACTTGGCAAGGTGGATTGGAAATTCCAACAACAAATGGAGGTGTAACAGTGGATTCTTTGAAAATACTTTCAAACGAACCGGTTTTGGAGCATGCTTTTAGAGATTTTGGAACCTATCGTATGCGTTTGAAGGTTTCGAACGGTCAAATGGCTGAATTCAAATATTTTTGGGTGGTAGTTGGTTCTGAATTTGACGAAGGGTTGGTTGTCCTCAGTAAAAACGAGGCAGGAGAGGGTATGTTTTCCATGTTGAATACGGAATTGAAAGCAGACAAGTTGTTGGAGAAGACGGAAGAAGATTTTCTTTATTTAACAGCTGCCGATGCTCCGGTATTGAAAGAGGATATTTTGGATTTTAATCTCTGTGCAGGTCGGGCTTATTATGTGCCTCGTGAAAATTATTTCTATTTGTTGACGCGTGAATCGGGGGCTTACTATTTGGATCAGTATTCACTGAATCCGATTGGAGACCCTGTGCAGTTTTCGAAACCGGCGAAGATGCTTTCGTTACACTACCATAATCCGACTTTCGACCTGTTTGCCTTTACGGAGGATGGGGATGTGATTTCGCATTGCTTGAAGTATAATATGGAGATTCCTCGGGCGGCTTTTGATGGCATACATCATTGGGATAGGGCTAAAGTGTTGAAAATGAAAATTGATCCGACTTGGGCGAAAGCAGCTTATCGTGATGTATTGTTATTGATGGATGACAAAACATCTACACTTTATGGTATGATGTTGGATGAATCGAACAAACAAAAAAATTCTTGGTGGGGACCGATTCATTATGACGGATATGAAATAGTATCTTTAGGATATTATTGTGCGAAGTGGTATTATGAATTGGCTGTCCTGTGTAGAAGTAAGGAAAATCCGACTGCTTACAAGAAGTTTACTTATACAAATGTATTTTATGGAGATAATTGGTTCAGTGATGAAAAGCTTGCGTCTGAAGGTGAGGCTGTTTTGAATGAACCTGTTATAGATTGGGATTCTAAAGTGCTTGATTGCCGGACAAAGGGTTGTATGATTTATTTGTATAAAAACAAGTTGACTTGTTGGTATCCGGGTGATAAACAGTTCCCAATAGGGCCGAATTATCCGGCGAGCCAGAAGTTGTTTGATGTGTGTCAGCATGGCTATTCTGCAGATACAGAAGTAATCGATATGGATTTGGATGTATCCCATAAATACATTTACCTGGCTGTTTACGATCCCAATGACTCCAATGAGATGAAAGGAAGCATTGTCGTTGTCAATGCGATAGATTTCTCATTGGTGAAAGAATACAAAAACGTTTGTCATAGACCGATGAAGATATTCTATAAGCCTAATAAGAAACGTACAAGTTACGAGGAGCCTTTTACATAAAATGGCAGGAGCGTAGATTTATAGAAAACGTTATGTCTCCCTCTGTCCTTTTGTGTAAAGGGCGGAGGGAGTTTTGTTTTTGCAAACTGTTCGGGAGTGTATTAGCCTGAAAAAATTTGACTCATGACACAACGTGGGTGTGTTAGGCGATTGAGGCTTTTATGGTGCTTTGGGTGCTGCGGAGTATGGGCCGACCGACAGTCCTTATGTTTTCGGAGTCCATACCTATGAGGCGAATCCTTTGGGTCGGGAGTTGCAACAGACGGGTCCGGGTTATGCCTGGCATGCCGGCGATAAAGGGATAAAGACGGAATACGGTTTTAATGCTGCCGGTAGAGTCCGGCTTTACCGAACGGGGTTACGGAAACGTTGTTTGGAAATCGGCGGTTGGTACCGGGAAACCTATTACTACGATGAGCATTGTCCTTCATTTATATACAATTTGATAAAATAGTAGTCGTTATTTCTTGAGATTTAATGGCATATTCAGAAATTCATAAGGTTATAGAACTATTAAATGGTAAATTATAGAGTATGAACAACACTTTTAAGAAGTAAATTGGAAAAGAAAATTGCAGACGCTTGTCGACTGGATTTGGAGGCAATCAGAAAGTGCATTGCAAATTATTCCCTATAATCTATTGTTTTTTTGGATATTAAAATGAAATTGTATTAATTTGCATAAGCGTCTTATAAATACAGCAGCAATGAAATATCCGATAGGCATACAGACATTTGAAAATATCA
>CAJJNP010000138.1 GCA_905193145.1 uncultured Odoribacter sp.
AGCTGTTGAATTTTTCTTCAGTGGTTTGAAACCTATTGTATTGGATATTCTGTCAACATTTTTTAAGTCATAAATTAGAATACTCCCCATAATTTTAGTGCGACAAGAATCAGTGAAATGAGGAGTATGTAGCGAATGTAGCGTGCTCCCCATTTTACACTAAGTCGTGCTCCTATCCAGGCACCGGCCATATTACCACAAGATAGAATGAATCCTATTTGCCAATTGATCAATCCATGATTGGAGAAGATAATAAGCGCAATGGAAGTGTAAATCAGGATTAGAAATACTTTTAAAGCGTTTGCTTTTAAAAGATCAAAACCGCAGCCTAATACAAGGCCTGCGAGCATAAAGAAGCCAACACCAATTTGAATAAATCCTCCATAGAAACCAATGCCCAAGAAAATAATGAAGCGTAGGATTGGATTTTTGGCTTTTGCATGTTCGATATTTGTTTTTATCCATGAGCTGGGATCTAGTAGCACCATGAAAAACATGATAATCAGTAGTCCTCCAATTACTTTTTCTAAAATATCGTCTTGGGTATCAACTGCTGTATATGCCCCGATAGCACATCCTAGGCTGGTGGGAATAAGCAGTTTATAATCAGTTTTGAAATCTAGGATCTTTTTTTGTTTGAATGTTGTTGTTGAAACAATATTTTGTAAAAAAATTGCTACGCGGTTTGTTGCATTAGCCATATTTGCAGGTAGATCTAAAAATATGAGGAAGGGTACAACTAGCATAGAACCTCCTCCTGCAAACATATTGATGAATCCTGATAGCAGTCCTAGTATTATTAATAACAATATTTGAGTTAAAGTCATAATAGACTAATATGTGTTGAGTATGATTGCTTTTGATAAAGCAGATAAAATTAATTTTTTTACCATAATAATCAAAAGTGATGAAAATGTAAGGAGTAAAGTTAGTTTTATTGTGCAGAATATTTTATTTTTGTTTCGTAATAGTAAACTACAAAATATTTGAGATTATGAAGTTTTTTATAGACACAGCTAATCTGGCGCAAATCCGGGAAGCTAATGAAATGGGAGTATTGGACGGTGTAACAACAAATCCTTCATTAATGGCAAAAGAGGGCATTAAAGGTGCTGAAAATTGCAAAAAACATTATGTGGAGATTTGTAATATTGTCAATGGTGATGTCAGTGCGGAAGTGATTGCTACGGATTATGAGGGAATGATTAAAGAAGGAGAAGAGTTAGCTAAGTTGCATCCGAATATTGTGGTGAAAGTTCCTTGTATCGCTGACGGAATCAAGGCGATTAAATATTTTACCGACAAGGGAATTCGCACAAATTGTACATTGGTATTTTCTCCGGGACAAGCTTTGTTGGCTGCTAAAGCTGGAGCAACCTATGTTTCTCCGTTTGTAGGACGTTTGGATGACATAACAAGCGATGGCATAGAGTTAGTTGGCAAAATTGTTGATATGTATACATATTATGGCTTCCAAACTCAAGTATTAGCAGCTTCAATCCGTACAACACAGCATATTATTCAGTGTATTGAAGTGGGTGCTGATGTTGTTACATGTCCGTTGTCTGCAATTAAAGGTTTGCTGAATCATCCGTTGACTGATATCGGTTTGGCTAAATTCTTGGAAGATTATAAAAAAGTAAACGGTTAATTTTCCGGTATGTTAATTAAATTATTTGAGGATAACCCTAATCAAAGGGATATCCTCAAAATTGTTGATATCTTAAAGGATGGTGGCTTAATCATTTATCCGACAGATACAATATATGCAATAGGGTGTGATATTAATCACATGAAAGCAGTGCAAAGGGTTTGTCAATTGAAAGGGGTAAAGCCAGAGAAAGCAAACTTTTCCATGATATGTCAGGATTTGTCTAATATTGCTACATATGCAAAAGTGACGAATGATGTATTTAAAGTGATGAAACGCAATTTGCCAGGTCCTTTTACTTTTGTCTTGCCGGCAACAAATAAATTGCCCAATGTAATGATGAATCGGCGAAAGACAATAGGTATTCGTATTCCGAATAATTTTATCGTTAAAGCTATTATTGAAGAGTTGGGTAATCCTTTGTTAACAACTTCGGTCAAATCGGATGATGATGTGGTAGAATATATGACAGATCCGGAATTGATTCATGAAAAATACGAAAAGTTGGTTGATTTAGTTGTTGATGGAGGATATGGTCATAATGTTGCTTCAACGGTCGTTGATTGTTCTAAGGGGGATATTGAAATTATCCGCCAGGGAATAGGAGAACTGAAATAATTAATATTCTATACTTATGTTATGCAGCAGGGATATATTCATATATATACGGGTAATGGAAAAGGTAAAACGACTGCTGCTTTGGGTTTGGCTTTGCGGGCTATTTGCGCTGGTCGTAATGTCTATATAGGACAGTTTGTGAAGTCTATGTGTTATAGTGAAACCCGTTTGGTAGATTTGTTGGATGATGCAGATGCTTCTTTTGGCTCTTTGTGTATTGAACAATTGGGAAATGGCTGTTGTTTCGATGGAGCTATTGCGACGGAAGATATTTTAATGGCACAGAAAGGATGGAAGCATTGTATGGAAGTGTTGCAGTCAGGGAAATGGGATGTTTTGGTTTTTGATGAGCTGACTATAGCATTGTCTTTAGGATTGCTGAGGGTGGATAAAGTAGTGCAGGATCTGCAGGTACGTAATTCAGAGACTGAAATTATTATTACAGGGCGCTATGCCCCGCAGGAGCTGATTGATATTGCCGATGTTGTAACAGATATGTGCGAAATCAAACACTATTATAAGAATGGTGTTCTATCTCGCAAAGGTATTGATTGTTAAATGATAATTTGAATCCAGGCTATCTGCATAAAGTGATGGCTTGTTTTTATCAGCGTTTCCAAAATGCCTTCGTAAATAGTACCATAACGGTAAATATCTCTAAACGTCCTATTAGCATTAATAGAGCTAGGAACAGTTTGGCGAATTCGTTTAGATGTGCAAATGTAAACATAGGTCCGATACTTCCAAAACCAGGACCAACGTTACTCATACAAGTGATAACAGAGCTGCAGGCGGTGATGATGTCTTCGGTAAAAAGAGTCATGATAAGACTGCCGATAGCAAAAAGTATCATGTATAAGATAGCGTATCCCATAATACTTGTCATAATGTCCGGATGTACACTTTTGCCATTGTATTTGACCGTAATAATGCCATTGGGATGAATGATGCGCTTTAATTCTGTAAAGGAGTTCTTGAATAAAAGGTAAACTCGCACTATTTTGAATCCTCCGGCAGTTGAACCGGCAGAGGCTCCGGCGAAGAAAAGAAGAAAGAGAATAAGACCAAGTAATGGTGGCCACAAAAGATAGTCTGCTGTGGCAAAACCGGTTGTGGTTATAATAGTCACAACTTGGAATATTGCATCACGAAAACTTTTTTCAAAGCTGCCCCAGTTGCTGGCGTATAGACCAATGCCAATAATGATACTGGCGACAATTGTGATGAGCAGATATTGTTGAAATTCATTGTCTTTAATCAGTTTGTGCCAATTTCCTTTGATAGCTGTAAATACTAAACCAAAGTTAATGCCGGCAATAAACATGAATATGATAATCACATATTGTATGTATGCAGAGTCCCAATAGGCTATGCTGTTGGATTTTGTGGAGAACCCCCCTGTGGCCATTGTTGACATTGCATGACAAACGCTGTCGAATACATCCATACCTCCGAGGCACATCAATACACTTTGCAGTAATGTGAGTATAACGTATAATATCCACATCTTTCTGGCTGTTCCGGTAAAGGTAAAGGAGGCTTTGCTGTGTGTAGGACCGGTGGTTTCTGCAACATATAAATCTCGGCTTTCTATGCCAAGGCTAGGCAGTACCGCAATAAAGAGCATGATAATACCCAAACCGCCAAGCCAATGTGTGAGCGAGCGCCAGAAAAGGGTGGCATGTGGTACAATTTCTACATCGGGAATGACAGAAGAACCTGTGGTTGTGAAACCGGACATGGTCTCAAAGAATGCATCGATGAAAGAGGTGAGCGTACCTCCAAAAATATACGGCAAGCAGCCAAATACAGAAAAAACGATCCAAACCATTGTGACCATGAAATAACCGTCTTTCTTGGCTAGAATCCGATCCTTTACTTTGACAAATGCACAAATGGCACCTCCCGTAATAAGGGTGATTGCTGTTGTATAGACAAAGGCAAGTAAATCGCTTTCTCCGTAGATTGCTGCCATGATGATGCAGATAAATAAGAACGCACTTTCAAGCAGCAATAATTTACCCATTAAATTTGTGATAAAACGAAAGTTTATCATTACGCTATTTTATTGGAAATATTTGACAACTTTTTTTATAGCACTTTGAAGTGCAAATACAACGACATTATCTCCGGCTTGAATTTGTACATCACCCTTGGCGATGATGGTTTCATTGCCTCTAAATACACCTCCCACGGTAGCATTGTCTGGAAAATTGATGTCTTTTAGCATGTGTTTTGTAATTTTTGAGCCAGGCTTTGCTTCCAATTCAAAAACTTCTGCTTCTGAAAAAGTCAAGAATTTCAAGTGCTTGACATCTACATTCATAGTGTAGCGGTAGATGTGCGAGGCAGCTATTAATTTGGTGTTGATAAGGCTTCCTATGCCGATATTCTCAGCTAAGTCAATATAATCAATGTTTTCGACTTCGGCGACACTTTTTTTAACCCCCATTTTTTTTGCTAGCAAGCAGGATAAAATGTTTGTTTCAGACGAACCGGTGACGCTGATAAATGCGTCGATATTACGGATACCCTCTTCACGCAATAGATTTAAATCTCGTCCATCTCCATTGATTATGAGAGTTGATTTAAGTTTGTCTGCTAATTGAATACACTTTTCTCGATCTTTCTCAATGATTTTTACATTGTAATTTTTTTCAAGTAATGATGCCGCTTTGATTCCAATACGTGATGCACCGACAATGATGATGTTTTTTATTTCAAAAGGCTCTTTCCCACAAAGTGAGAATACCTTGGTAATATATGAAGGGCGGGTAACAATAAAAATTAAATCGCCATATTGTAATTCGTCATTACCACGGGGAATGATGGTATGGTTGTGTCGTTTGATGGCAACGATGCGGAATTGGTCTGCTCCGTATATTTGTGCCATTTTGATTAATGTGTGGTTGAGAATAGGGGCATTCTCCCACAGTTTGATACCGAGTAGTTGCAACCGTCCGTCTGAGAATTCATGCATTTGCCGAGTGCCGGTTAATTTTAGTGATGCAACAATCTCTTCGGCTGCGAGTCGTTCCGGATAGATTAATGAGTCAATACCGATGGAACGTAAATATTCCGCATTTCCAGTTTCTAGGTATTCACTGTTATTGACTCTCGCAATCGTACGTTTGGCTCCCAGCTTTTTGGCAAGAATTGCAGAATTAATATTTAATTCTTCTAAAGGATTTACTGCAATATATAAGTCGCATTTCCCCACTTCGGCATCTTTTAAAGCTCCGATAGAGGTGCATGAAGCGACCACAGAAAGTATGTCTAATTGACTTTCCAATTCTTCTAGCTTCTCCTGATCAGTATCAATCAGCATAATATTGTGTTCCTGCCGACTGAGCATCTTGGCCAGATGCGTACCAACAGAACCTGCTCCTGCTATAACAATATTCATTTCTATGCAATTCGATATTTGAAGTGCAAATTTAGCAAAATAATAATATTTGTCCTGGATATAATGTTTAATTTCAGTAAAGATGTATCTCGCCTTCGTCTGGAGTATTGTGGCAAATGAGGTTATGTTTTTTACAGAAGTTAGTCCATAGGCGAATATTATAAAACGAATTAGAACCGTCTAAAATGATATTTTGAGGGTATGGAAGAGCGGAATAAACTGCAAATACTTGTTGTGGAGTCTGGTTTCCTGTGACAATTAGGGTGTTGCCGGAACTTTGTATAGGCAAGCCGGGAGAAGGCAGTAAGATGGTGTCTCCGTAATAATAAAGATATGGCGGTTGCCATAATATGTCTTCGTTTAATATTCCGTGCGAAACGGGGAGTGGCTTTAGTTTATTATAAAGTATATAGGGTTGCATATGGGAGGAGGTATCAGAAGTTGTTTTAAGCGGAAGGTAAAAGCCGTTGTGGTTCAGTAGAATCGCAGAATGTCGGGGATAATGGAATATGACAATTTCTTTTTGATGAGAGAGATGAAAGTTATTGCAAGTGCAGAATAATAAAAGTAATAGCAGAAAGGCTGCTGTTGTGTGTAGAAGCATTTTTTTGTGTAAAAGCAGGTAGCCGATGAGGGAGAATAGAACTCCGTATATAATGATGATGCCGAATCCGGATGGGAATAGGTTTTGGAGATTGATAATATAAGGACTTATCCATTGCAAAAAATCAATTAGGGTGTTGCATAATAATTTGCATATAGGTATGATATAGAATCCGATGCTGCAAGGTAATATAAGACATATAGCAGAGCAATATAGTAAAAGAGTGGTCAAAGGTACTGCGACTAGATTGGCAAGAAAACCATTGATATTGAGTGTGTGAAAAAAATAGGCACTGATGGGAAGTGTGGGAAGTTGGGCTGCAATGGTAAGGCAGCAGTAAGAATAAATTATAGAGGGGAATTTAGGTAATTTTCCTGGCAGTTCGTACAGATAGGGATACAAAATCAAAATGCCACAATAGGCACTATAGGACAAGAGAAAGCTCAGAGAATATAGAGCAGAGGGTTGTACGATTAATGTCAGACACGCTGAGGCTGAGAGAATGTTGATAGGATTATAGTTGCGTGATATTGCTTTGCCTATATTAATAAAGGATAAAAGTAGTGTGGCTCTGACAACAGAAGGGGACAAGCCGGTCAGTATGGCATAGCTCCAGAGTAGAGGTAGTGCTAGTAGAGAACTTTTGGGACCGTGGAGCTGTAGTCTGTTGAGGATAAAAATGATTAATAGATAAATAATCCCAACGTGTAAGCCGGAAACTGCCAACAGGTGAATTGTTCCTGTTTTGATAAATAGATTGCGTAAGTCTGGATCTAAATCGTTCTTATATCCTAGACAAAGAGCATTCATTAGCATGGAGCATATTGAGTCTGATGCCAGAATCGTTGTTTTTTCTAACAAATGTGTACGTTGTCGTTCGAAAAAAGAATGAAGAGTGATTGAATGCCCTGTTTTTTGTATATGGCTTGTTGGTTGTAGACGATAGTGTACAGACTGTTGGCTCATGTATTGAGAGTAGCTGAATTCATGAGTGTTGGCATTGTCTCTAAAAGGAAATATCCGTGCATAGAAAACCAGTGAGTCCCCAACTTGGTAAGTGGAATCTGTATAGAAATGGCTTAAATGAAATCGATTCCCTAGAGCTGATAGAATGTAATTGTTACCGGTTAGAACTTGTTCGCAACGTGTCTTTAATAGAATGGGTTTATCCGGATAGACGGGTGCGGGAGTATTGCTTGAGATGATATTGCCTAAGCAGAAAAAAGTGATTAGTAGGCAAATATCAGTTCCTGTTTTAGATAATTTGAAAGCTATTCCTGTTGTGAAGAGTATAGCTAAAAATGTGCTAGTCGGTAACGTAAAGTACCGACAACTTATTATACCGGCAATGAGAAATAAGAGCAGGTATAAAAAAGGTGATTTCTGGCTGGATATTTGAGGGTTGTACATGACAAAAATTTGTCCGCATGTATACGGACAAATTTTATATTAAAACAAACATGGGCTTTTATTTTGGAAGAATCACCCGGTAAGTGGGTTTGAATTTGCCTAAGCTGATGTTTGTCAATTTGTTTTTTAATAGTCTTTTTTTTAGCGCAGACAAATGGTCTGTAAAAAGAGTGCCTTCTAAATGGTCGTATTCGTGTTGGATAATCCATGCTTTGATTCCGGAAAAGGTTGTTTCGTATTGTTCGCCTTTTTCGTCCATGTAGCTCATTTTGATATTGTCAAAGCGTTTTACGTCTTCGTGAATTCCGGGCACACTCAAACACCCTTCTGTTCGGCACACTTCATCACCCCAGCGTTCTGTAATATGTGCGTTGATAAATACTTTTCTGAATCCTTCGCATGTGGGATCCATCTCTGCGAATGCACTGCCGTCCACGGTAAACAGACGTATGTTACGTCCCACTTGCGGTGCTGCCAATCCGACTCCGTCTGCTTCATCCATTGTATAAAACATATCATTGATGAACTTTTCCAAGTCCGGGTAATCCATAGTGATATCCTCTGAGATTTTACGAAGAATGGGATGACCGTATACTACAATTGGTAAAAACATATCTTATTAATTTATTGATTTAAATTTCGTTGTTGTTCCAGATAGGATGTAAGAATAATCGTAGCACTCATTGTATCAATCAATGCTTTATTCTGTCTTGTTTTCTTTTTTGCGCCTCCCTCAATCAATGCTTTATGGGCAAGCACAGAAGTAAACCGTTCATCATACATGACAATGGGGATGCTGGGAAACTTCCGCTTAAGGGCAGTCAAAAAGGGTTTGATGTATGTCATGCTTTCTGAGTCTGTATTATCCATTTGCTTGGGATGGCCAACGACAAAAAGGTCTACAGATTCATGGGCAATGTAACTTTCCAAAAATTGAAAGATAGTATGAGAAGGAACTGTTTGTAATCCGGTTGCAATAATCTGGCAAGGGTCACTGACAGCTACTCCCACTTTCTTTTTTCCATAGTCGATGGCTAGAATTCTTCCCACGTTATTAATCATTTACAATGACAAAGATATCCTCATTTGCTTTTTTCATCAAATATTGTTCTCTCGCAAACTTTTCCAGGTTTTCTTTGCTGCTCAACAATTCCTTGATTTTGCGGGTATCTTCTTCAATTTTTTCTTGATAATATGATTTCTCCTTTTTTAGAGTTGCTATTTTTTTGTTCAATTGCCACTTCTCAACTAGATTGTTATGGTCGAAAAAAGCCAACCAAACAAGGAAAATAAGAAACGTAATAGTATATTTGTTCAGAATCTTGCTGAACAAAGTATGTCGGGGTTTAATATTATTTTCTTTCTCTTCCATTTTGCGCAAAGTTACAAATTTTATTTGTGAATGGTATCGAAACCCTTATTTTTTGCATTTATTTATTTGTTTTGTGCATGACACTTCAACAGCCTATATATCTTCAACTTAAATATATGATAACTATAAGACAAAGATAACAAGCTGTTA
>CAJJNP010000139.1 GCA_905193145.1 uncultured Odoribacter sp.
TAACAAATATAAGAATAATTTGAACAAATAACGTAACTTTGCAGACAATATGAATTGCCTAAAATAGAAAATATGAGAATAGCTGTAGTAGGAACAGGTTATGTCGGTTTAGTATCGGGTACTTGTCTAGCAGAGACGGGAGTTACAGTTACTTGTGTAGATGTAGATGCTGTGAAAATTGCAAGGTTAAATGAGGGAGGAATCCCTATTTACGAACCGGGGTTGTCTGAATTGGTGGCAAAAAACCGAGCTTCTGAACGTTTGTTTTTTACTACTTCTTTGAAAGAGGCATTGGTGGATGCTGATGCTGTCTTTATTGCTGTCGGTACACCTCCGGATGAGGATGGAAGTGCAGATTTGCGTTATGTATTAGGCGTAGCTAAAGAGATTGGCGAGTTGATAGAGGATTACGTCGTTGTGGTCACAAAATCAACAGTTCCTGTAGGAACAAACCGGCGTGTGAAGGCTGTAATCCAGTCTGAACTTGAACGTCGTGGAGTTAGTATCTCTTTTGATGTGGCTTCTAATCCGGAGTTCCTAAAGGAAGGAGATGCTGTCAATGATTTTATGCATCCAGATAGAGTGGTTATCGGTGTAGAGTCGGAGCGTGCAGAGAAAGTGATGGAGCGGCTTTACCATGCTTTTGTATTGAATAATACCCCTATTTTTTTCATGGATATACCTTCTGCTGAAATGACTAAATATGCGGCTAATTCAATGTTGGCTACACGTATATCTTTTATGAATGACATTGCTAATTTATGCGAATTGGTAGGGGCCAATGTTGATGCGGTGAAACAGGGAATAGGAAGTGATACTCGTATTGGAACAAAATTTTTGAATGCCGGATGTGGATACGGAGGTTCTTGTTTTCCTAAGGATGTCAAGGCATTGATTAAGACAGGGGATGACTATGGCTATGCGATGGGGGTTTTAAAAGCTGTGGAAGAGGTAAATAATCGGCAGAAAACATTGTTGTTTCAAAAAATATGGATGCATTATAACGGCAACCTGGAAGGACGTCATTTTGGTCTGTGGGGACTTTCTTTCAAACCGGCTACAGATGATATGCGCGAGGCTCCTTCTTTGGTATTGATAGACCAGTTATTGGAGGCCGGAGCAACAATTACAGCTTATGATCCGGTAGCTATGGAGGAATGTCGCCGTAGAATAGGTGATCGTATAACTTATGCATCAGCTATGTATGATGCATTGGAAGGAGCTGATGCCATGATTGTTGTAACAGAATGGCAGGAGTTCAAAGTTCCCAAGTTTACTTATATAGAACGTGCTTTGAAAGAAAAAGTGATTTTTGACGGACGTAATATTTATAGTCCGGAACAGATGTTGGAATTTGGTTATATATATTACGGGATAGGTAGATGACAGACTCCCGTAGGATATTATTTATCATTAATCCCATTTCCGGTTTAGGATTAGGGAAAGAAGTGCCCGAACATATTAAAAAGTTGCCGGAGTACGAACATGTTGTATATGATATTGAGTTTACCGAGTATTCCGGGCATGCTCGCAAGTTGGTCGAGGATGCACGGCTCTCGGGTAAATATACGCATATTGTTGCGGTTGGTGGTGACGGGACTGTTAATGAAGTCGGTGCTGCCTTGTGTGGAAGTGGTATCGCTTTTGCTGTCGTTTCTTTAGGTAGTGGGAATGGATTTGCCCGGCATTTGGGATATTCCATTTTTATGTCTAAAGCTTTGAAGCAAGTGTTGACTGAGCAATATGTAAATATAGATGTGTTGCAGATAAATGATAGGTATTCACTGAACGTTAGTGGGGTAGGGTTTGATGCAGAAGTGGCTCATGAATTTAATCATCAGAAATTGCGGGGAGTATTTTCATATATTTATGCTGCATTGAAATTGTGGTTCCGCTATCCGGAAAGGAAATATAAGATAATCAGTGATGGTAAGGCGATGAAAGTGAGTTGCTTTATCCTTTCTTTTGCAAATACCTCCCAATATGGTAATAATGCATACATTGCCCCTCATGCATCTGTATGCGATGGAATGATGGATATTTGTATCTTGAAACGGCCTGCATTCTTTGAGATTATATGGTTTTTACTGTTTTTTGTGAGTGCAAAACTCTACAAAGTATCTTATTTTAAAGAAATTCAGTGTAAGGAAGCGATTATTGAAGGAGATATAAGCCGTATCCATATTGATGGAGATGCTTATATTATGAACTCCCCGCTTCACTTGAAGGTATTACAGGGAGCTCTTAAAGTTGTTGTTCCTAAAAAAGTGCGTTGAATTATTTGATGATTTCTTTAGCTACTTTAAACATATATTCCTTGGCTTCATCGTAATTATTGCCAATAATTCCGTCTAATATTGCTTCTTTGATGGCATTTTTAATATCTCCTATGGCTTTGCAAGGGGGAAGATTAAAGGTGGCTATAATCTCTTCTCCACTGATAGGTGGCTGAAAATTACGGATTGAATCTTTTTCTTCCACTTCTTTTAGCTTGCGGCGTACAATTTTAAAGTTTTCCAAAAAGCGTTTTACTTTCTCTTCGTTTTTGGAGGTTATGTCTGCTTCTGCCAGTGTCATTAAGTCGTCAATATCATCTCCGGCATCAAATAGAAGTCGCCGTACAGCAGAATCCGTAACGATATCCTCACTCAATACGATGGGACGCATGTGCAGATTTACCAGCTTTTGTACGTATTTCATCTTTTCATTTTGAGGCAACTTGAGCCGATTGAATATTTTTGCAACCATGCGTTCCCCTACATGGTTGTGCCCATAGAATGTCCAACCTTGTCCTTTGATAAATTTTTTGGTGACAGGTTTCCCGATATCATGTAAAAGTGCTGCCCAACGGAGCCATAAATCTTCTGTGTATAGAGACACTGTATCCAGTACTGTCAGCGTATGGTAGAAATTATCCTTATGTTTCACTCCATTGACATTTTCTACCCCCTTTAATGCTACCAGTTCCGGAAAGAAAATTTCCAATAATCCGGACTCATCAAGCAACAGAATTCCTCTTGACGGTTCCGGGGATAGCATGATTTTATTGAATTCGTCCATAATTCGCTCCATTGAGACAATCGGGAGGCGGTGACTGAATTCTTTAATTGCGTTAAAGGTGTTTTCTTCAATTCGAAAGTTTAATTGCGATGCGAAGCGAATGGCGCGCATCATTCGTAGCGGATCGTCAGAAAACGTGATACCCGGTTCCAGAGGAGTCTTGATAAGTCGCTCATCTAAATGTTCGATTCCTCCAAACGGGTCGATTAATTCGCCATAATTTGTTTTGTTTAAAGATATAGCCAATGCGTTGATTGTGAAATCTCGTCTTTTCTGATCATCATCAATCGTGCCTTCTTCTACAATTGGTTTGCGCGAATTAGCTCTGTAAGATTCTTTTCGTGCTCCTACAAATTCGATTTCCATTCCTTTGTAGCGAAACATGGCAGTTCCGAAATTTTTAAATACAGACACATGTAATCCCCCTAAACGGTGTGCAGCTTCTTCTGCCAATTCTATACCGCTTCCGTGCACAACAATGTCTATGTCTTTGGATGGCCGGTGTAATAACAAATCTCGAACATAGCCGCCGATTACATACGCTTCGATTCCTTTTTCATCGGCAATTTTTGCCAACACTTCAAATATGGGGTGTTTTAATGGTAACTGCATTTTCTCTATTTCAATGAATGGTTTTAGTATTGAACTTGCAAAAATATGAAATTAATTGGTGAATGAGAAATACAATGATGTGTTCCGGGGAATAATAAAAAAAACGCCTACTTGATTTTTGTGAATCCCTGTAGGCGTTTGGTATGTTAGAAATGTTTATTTACACAATTCCGGAGAATCCCATAAAAGCCATGGCCAACAAACCGGCTGTAATAAGAGCGATAGGGGAGCCTTTCATCCCTTTGGGAATGTCGACTAATTCCAGATGTTCGCGAATTCCGGCAAAGATTGTCAGTGCCAAGCCGAATCCGATAGCTGTAGATGCTGCAAATACCAACGACTCCAACAGATTGAAATCTTTTTGAATGACCATGATAGCTACACCGAGCACAGCACAGTTGGTGGTGATCAAAGGTAAAAACACCCCTAAAGCTTGGTATAGGGCCGGGCTGACTTTTTTCAAAATGATTTCAACCATTTGTACCAAGGCTGCTATCACGAGAATAAAAGTAATAGTTTGCATAAAGCCTATTCCAAAAGGATCGAGGATGCTTTTCTGTATGATAAACGTTACCAGAGTTGCTAGAATCATGACAAAAGTCAAAGCACCGGTCATGCCGATTGCCGTAGAAACTTTTTTTGAAACTCCCAAGAAAGGACATATTCCTAAAAATTGTGCCAACACCACGTTGTTGACAAATACGGCTGCTATAAATATCAGTATATATTCCATCTTTCTCTTTCTTTAAAAATTAATTTGTTTTTCTCAGACGGTTGACCACTGCAATCAAAAAGCCTAATGCCAAGAAACCTCCCGGTGCCAAGACAAATGCCAACATTCCATATTGGTCGCTCATGATGGTGATGTCAAAGATTTTTCCGCTGCCCAATAATTCACGAATGGCACCCAATAAGGTTAGACTCATTGTAAATCCTAATCCCATTCCCAGACCATCAAAAATGGAGGCTATAGCGCCATTTTTAGAAGCAAAAGCTTCTGCGCGTCCTAGTACAATACAATTCACTACAATCAATGGAATAAATAAGCCAAGTGATTCATAAAGAGATTGGACGTATGCCTGCATCGAAAAGTCGACTATTGTAACGAAAGCTGCAATGATGACAATAAATGCCGGTATTCGTACTTTGTCCGGAATCAGATTGGCAACTAAAGATATCACAAGATTGGACATCACCAGCACAAAGGTGGTGGCCAGTCCCATACCCATGCCATTGAAAGCTGAAGTTGTCACTCCCAGTGTGGGACACATTCCGAGTAGAAGTCCGAATGTCGGATTCTCTCGAAAAAGACCATTGGTAAGTATTTTAATATTACTCATGTTGCAATGTTTTACTGTTGATTGTTTTGTTGCGTTGCTCCCGAAGATGCATCAGCACCGTTAAGAGCTGATGCAGCACGATTGATGGCATCAAGGAATGCCCGCGAAGAAATGGTCGCTGCTGTAATGGCATCTACATCTCCTCCGTCTTTGCTGACTTTCAAGCCTGTTGTGCCTGGAGTCTTTCCTTTGACATTTCCCGGATTGCCTTCGCGGAACCAAAAGTTCATTTTGCTTCCCAGACCCGGAGTTTCTTTGTTAATCAAAGCCGAGTAATCATTGATACTGCCATCGGGATTGAATCCGACCATGATTTCTATGTAGCCGTTAAATCCATTATTAGAAAATGTTTTAACTGCAGTACCGATAGATTTTCCATTATGTTTTGCCGGATAAAATTCTAAAATTCCCCCATCAATTTCTTTGGTCCATTTTTCGGCTGCGGGGTCATTGTCAAATTCGCCGGGCAACACATTGCTGATAGCCGCCTGTTGTTTATCTTGGGCTGCTTTTTCTATTGGGCCTTTGGTCAATGTGTATACATATCCTACACCTGCCGAGGCAATCAGGCTGATGCTGAAAAGCACCACCACCATATTGATAAAATTCGATTCTAATTTCTTTGCCATAATCTTAAGATTAAGAAATGAATGTGATTACCTATGCAAATCTGGTTGGTTTGCAATATCTGTTAATCAATGGTGTGAAGGCATTCATGATTAAAATAGCGAACGACATACCCTCCGGATAGGCTCCGAATACACGAATAATGATAGTCAGGACTCCAATTCCTACACCATAAATAATCATGCCTTTGGAACTCATCGGGGAAGTTACATAGTCTGTTGCCATAAAGATAGCTCCCAACATCATACCTCCCGTCAGCAAGTGGAATAATGGATTTACAAATTGTACCGGATCGCACAGATGCAAAATCCCTCCGAATATGACAACCGTTGCAAAAATGGTTACGGGAATATGCCAAGTAATAATCCGACGAAAAAGCATAAAGGCAAAGCCGACTAGCAGGGCAAGTGCAGCTACCTCTCCTAAACTGCCGCCCATGTTGCCGAGCAGCATGTCTTTATAGGTCACGAATCCTTCTGTATTCAATACCTCATTGACCGGTGTACCTGTTTTGACAGCTTCCTTTAGCAAGGCAAGGGGAGTTGCTCCCGTCTGTGCATCAATATAGGATGTATTGAAACCTTGAGTCATCGGCCAGGTAGTCATTTGTACCGGGAATGATATCAGCAGGAATACGCGTCCTACTAGGGCCGGGTTAAAAATGTTGCAGCCCAAGCCGCCAAAACTCATTTTACCAATGCCGATGGCGACCAATGCTCCGATGAGAATAATCCATATCGGAAGATTAGCAGGGACATTAAAGGCCAATAATACTCCGGTTATAATTGCTGAACCGTCCCAGATGGTCGGTTGGCGTTTAAGGATGAATTTCTGAATTAGATATTCAAAAATGAGACATGCCAGCACCGAGGTTAATGTCACGATAATGGCTCCCATCCCGAAAAACACGACCGAACAGATAAATGCCGGAATCAGTGCTATGAGTACTCCATACATGTTTTTTTCAATGGAATCGCCACTGTGAACATGGGGAGAAGGAGATATCAATAATTTATTCATACGCTTAAATCTCTGTTTTCAAATTTATTTCTTTCTGTTTCTAATCATGGCGCCTGTGCGTCCTTTTCCTAATCTGATATAGTCAAGTAGAGGACGGGAGGATGGGCAGGTAAAACTGCATGAACCGCATTCGATACAATCCATCACTTTTTCTGCTTCCAGCCGTTCCAATAGATTGTTCATCGCTAATTTAGCCAGTAGATAAGGCTCCAGCCCCATGGGACACGCTGATACGCATTTGCTGCAGCGGATACAATTCCGTATGGGTTTGCGTTGGGCTTCTTTGTCATTGATAAGAAGAATACCGCTTGTACCTTTCATGATAGGTGAGTCAACGTTTACCATCGTACGTCCCATCATTGGACCACCGCCAATGACTTTGGCCGTATCTTCCGGTATTCCGCCGGCTGCTTCTATTAATTTCGAAACAGGAGTACCGATGCGGCATAAATAATTGCCCGGATGTGCAACCGATTTTCCGGTGACGGTTACAACCCTTTCTATCAATGGTTTGTGCTTTACAACTGCTTCATATACCGCTAAAGCAGTTCCGATATTCTGAACAACAGCTCCCACTGCAATAGGAAGTGCGCCCGATGGTACGGCACGACCTGTTGTCGCTTGAATCAACTGCTTCTCACCTCCTTGTGGATACTTCACCTTTAGCGGACAAATTTCCACTCCGGAGACTTTGCTTGCCAGTTGTCTTAAATGCTCGATCGCGTCTTTCTTGTTGTTTTCAATACCGATAATGGCTTTTGATACACCAATTGCTTTCATTAAAAGCTGTACACCGACGATTACCTGTTCGCCTTTTTCAAGCATGACGCGATGGTCTGATGTCAAATAAGGCTCACATTCTACTCCGTTGATGATTAAAAATTCAGCTTTGCTTCCCGGTGGAGGTGTCAGTTTCACTTGTGTGGGGAAGGTCGCTCCACCCATACCGACAATACCGGCAGCAGCAATTGCTTTGACTATATCTTCTTTGGACAGATCTGAATTTAATTCTATTTTGTCACTACGGTCGATTTCCGATACCCATTCATCCCCTTCTACTTTGATGGTAATGGCAGGTTTGGAAAAACCGGCTGCATCAATGATATTGTCAATGGCAACAACGGTGCCTGACACAGAACTATGGATATTGGCAGATACAAAACCGGTTGTACTGGCAATCAACTGACCGGCTTTGACAGTATCTCCTTTTTTAACTACGGGGGTTGCCGGGGCTCCGATGTGTTGGCTGAGCGGGATGATTACCTGTTCTGGAACAGGCAATATTCTGATAGGTTCGCTTGCCGATAATTTATTTTCAGGTGGGTGAACACCACCGATTCTGAATGTCTTTAACACAGCGTATAGTATTTAAAATTATTCATTTTTATTATTATCGTTAGCAGCCGGTTTTACAGCCGGATTTGCTTTGACGGCATCTGTTTCAACTTTCCGGGGAGGGAAGTTTACTTCATGAATGGCGCCGGTGGGACATACACCGACACATTTGCGGCATAGACGGCATTTGCTGAAATCTATGTACGCCAAGTTGTTTTCTACGGTGATAGCACCAAACGGACACTCTTTTGCACACTTGCCACAACCGATGCAGGCAGCCTTGCATGCTTTGCGGGCAATGGCTCCCTTGTCTTTGTTTACGCAGCTGACAAAGACGCGACGATCTTTCACTCCTTTGTTGCGCAACTCGATGATGTTTCGGGGGCAGGCTTTCACACAAGCTCCGCAGGCAACACATTTTTCGTTGTCGACAACCGGCAACAATGTGTTCGGGTCCATGTGTATAGCGTCAAAAGGACAGGCTTTTACACAATCTCCACAACCCAGACACCCGTATCCACAAGCCGTTTCTCCTACATACAGCGAGTGTTCGATGGCGCAAGTCCGTGCTCCGTCATATTGACTTGTGCGGGGACGGTTTTCACAATTGCCGTTACACTTGACCACGGCAATCTTAGGAGCCTGTGTACTGACTTCCCTTCCTAATGCTTCTGCAATTTTGCTCATAGTTGCCGAGCCGCCTACAGGGCACATGATGCCATCCAGCGAATCGGACTTTACTGCCGCTTCAGCCAGACCCCGACAGCCCGGATATCCACAACCTCCACAGTTTGCTCCGGGCAACAAGCCTTCCACGATGTCAATACGCGGGTCTTCCTCCACTTTGAATTTTTGTGCAACAAAATAAAGTATCACGGCCGATACAATACCGATAGCACACAATGAAATGATGGTAATAACAATAGTACTCATTATCTAATATTTAATAGTTGCCAGTTTTTTCAACTGTGAATTTTATCTTTTTACTGATTTTGTTTTTCAATAGATATAATGCAAAAAAATACAACATCAGCAGAAACAGACTGGAGATGGCAGCTGTAAGCTCGCTGTATTCAGATTTTTCTATAAAAAAAATGGCTGCAATGATTAAAATGGAAGGAAATATATAGGCTAATAAAACAGAATAAAAAGCATTGTGGAGACTGGCTGTCAC
>CAJJNP010000140.1 GCA_905193145.1 uncultured Odoribacter sp.
ATCCCCAATTGCAAACTATGATAAATCAAAAAAATCTTAGGAGCTAGAGTGTCAATTGCATCAACAATATAATCATACCTTGCCATTTTAAGTACCTCAATCATTCCCTCGTCACGGATAAACTCGTTGATCACGTGCAATTTAATATCCGGATTTATATTAAGAAACCTCTCTTTCATCACTTCTGCCTTAGGACGTCCTAAATTACAATCCAAAGCCGACAATTGTCGGTTTTTATTAGTCAATTCCACAATATCTCCATCAATGATTGTCATTTCACCAACTCCAGCTCGACACAACTGCTCCGCAGCATATGCCCCTACACCACCTAATCCAGCCACCAATACATGCGCATTTTTTAATTTCTCCAAACGCTCACACCCCAATAACAACTCTGTTCTGCTCAACCATTCCATCATAATATATATTTCTGAAAATTAAATCTGTATACAAATCATCTTTGAAATAAACGCCTATAATTCACCTGAATCAAATCCTGCAACTCTTCCTCGCGCATTTCCAATCGCTGCGCAACCTTGTTATAAATTTCATCAATACCCCACTCCGAATTATCTGTTTCCAAAAACAGTCGGTCTCGAGGTATCTCCGGCAACAATTGCCATGCATGGGATGCTTCATTCATCACCTGGCGTCCGACTGACAGACACATTCCGTGACGCAACAATTCAGACATAACTTCACGCCGATTATTAAAGCCGTGTAGAATCCACTTATGCGAATTCCCTATTCGCTTAGCTTCTCCTACAATCTCAGAAACAGCCCTTACTCCATGAATAATCAAAGGCAAATCGTACTCTGCAGCCAAAAGCACCTGACGCTTAAACACATCCATTTGTCTCTCCATTGGCACATACACATTTCTATCCAAGCCAGCTTCGCCAATAGCAACAATCTCCCCATCACTCGCAAATTTACGAATTTCCTCCAAACGCATTTCAACTTCCTCATCAATAAACATCGGGTGAACACCAACAGAATACAACACTATTTCGCCCTGCTGAACATCCAAATTTCCCAAACAGGGATCAACAATATTCAGCCCTTTGCCAGGTCTATGCGTATGTATATTAATCCACTTTCCCATTTTACAAAAATAGTAAAAGGTGATAAAAAGAGAATGGGACTACCTTATAAAAGATAATCCCATTTTCAAATTCTATTATCTAAAACCTTACGCTTTGTGGCACATTATATCCAAAATTGTTTTATCAGTCTGCTCCATGCCTACTGATCCAATAATACCCACATTACGGATAGTCTTTTCAATATCTTCTTCTACAACTCCATCATTACGAGTCTTGATTCCTTTCATAGACAATAATGCAGCCTGTACAGCAGCAGATGTTCCGGAATATACTTTCAAAGCACAACCTTGTTTAGCTCCATCACACATCATTCCTGTCAAATTAGAACACATCGTCTTAATCGTATTCACCATCTGCGCATATGTTCCACCCATCAAATAGGTAATAGCAGAAGCAGAACCAGTTGCTGCAATCGTAATTCCACACAAAGCAGACAAATGTCCCATATAATAGTGAATATGTGCTGCAACCAAATTACTCAATGCCAAAGCCCTTATCAATTGTTCACGAGAACAGTCAAAACGTTCTGCAGCGACAACCACAGGTAAATATACTGTAATACCTTGATTACCGCTACCAGAATTGGTCATAACCGGTTTTTCACATCCATCCATACGAGCATCCGAAGCTGCCGTAGCACGAATAAGCACATTATTTAAGAAGTCGTTATCCAACACTCCTTTATCGATGTTTTCTTTTAATGTACGACCAATCTGCAAACCATACTCACCATTCAACCCCTCATTGGAAATAGCTTTATTCATTTCAGCACCTTCCAACAAAAAGTCGATTTTTTCAACTTCGATATTATGTACAAAATCCCAAATACGAGCAAGACTCAACTCTGCACGCTCATTGGCTTCTGCCGCAACCGGAGTATCATTTTTACTATAAACTGTATTACCATTCTTTTCTACCAAAACGATATTGGTGTGCCCATGGACGATAACAGTCTTTACTGAATCGGCTCCTTTATGGCATATTGCCTCTGCATATAATTTATCAGGAGCATTTTCTTTTAATGAAATCTTAACAGCATTATGATCAAGCATTGATTTAGCGACCTGAAGATTATCGCCAACAGACACCTCTTTCAACACTTCCAACCCATATTCGGTTTTTCCACACACAGCACCTAATGCAGCTGCAATCGGCAATCCCACCATTCCAGTTCCGGGGATTCCCACACCCATTCCATTTTTGTAAATATTACCACTTACATATACCTCGATTTTTTCGGGAACACCACCTAATTCTTCCTTACAACGAGCACACGCCAATGCACATGCAACCGGCTCTGTACAACCCAAGGCAGGAATTGCTTCCATCTTCAGTATCTCAATAATTTGTTGATCTGTTGCCTGACACATAATGATTTTAATTTTTTTGATTGATGAAGCAAATTTATAGCTTTTTGTTATACCATCCTGCCAGACTTACAGGATTAACGCTTTTTTAACTTGACATATTTTACTAATAATTACAGAGCAAGCTTTTAAACCATACATTTTGCCTTTCATAATTTATTCTATATCTTCGCACAAATTTATTACATATGTATAGACTAGCACTACTATTGTTATTTTTATTGCCATTGAGAGTTTTTTCACAAACACACAACTCCTCAAGTATAAATACATTAGCCATAGATACGTTAACTATGGATAGTGTCATTATTATTCCGGAATATGATTTACTGGAAGAACTCAGTGAGCCATTAGAAAATGGTGGTGCAGTGGAATTACATACAACAGGAAAAATACAAGACATCTTAAAATGGCATATCCGACAAAACAAACAGACACGTTCATTTACGGGCTACCGTATACAACTCTATTCTGTCAATTCATATGGATGCGATATAAACAAACTTAAAGAATTTCGTGATAAATTTGAACAGGACTTTTTAGATATCCCGGCTTATTTAAAATATTTTGATCCGGATTTTAAAATCCGTGCGGGTAATTACCATTCACGTCTGGAAAGTATTCCCGCCCTCCACCGCATTCGAAAACTGCATCCTTCCAGTTATCCGGTAAAGACAGAAATCACACTGGAAGATTTAAAACGTATCCCCATGCAGGATATTCCCAAAGAAGAAAATCAGGTGACAGAATAACACTATTTTCGAACTTTTTCCAATAAGGCATCCAAATCTTGCTGTGCTTGAGCATGCAATCTCAGCGCCTCTTCACTATTGGGATTCAAAGGACGATGGGCAAGCATTTTATTCAATTTATCCACCTTACGCATCAACAAAATCGCTTCTGGCTCAAAATATAAGTCACGAAACTTTTCCCAAATATAAGACACACCTTGAGGCGAAATATGCAACATATCTTCTGCATAAAAACGGTAATCACGCAATTCATCCATCACAATCTCATACGATGGGAAATATGATACAAAATCAAAACGCTGCACCAATTCATCAATTGCAAGATGTAGCACAGACTTGCTTAACTGATTACCATGCGCTCCATCCTTCCAATGCCGGATAGGACTTACAGTAAACAAAACCTTCATTCGGGGATTTAAGCAATGCAAATGCTCCAAGAGCCCAACATACCTTTCCACAATTGCATCTACCTTCAAACGAAAACGCCGAAAAGCCGCAGCAGGAAATTTATGACAATTAGACACGATAATCCCTGTTTTCAAATACTCATATACCCAAGCTGTCCCCCAGGTTATCACCAGCAGGTCTGAACTCTGTAAACGTTCGGCTGAAGCAATAATACGTGAGTTTATGCCTGCCAAACATTCACCCGCATCGCAAGCGGAAAAATGACCATGATGACTAAAACTACCCCATAATCCATTATGATACCACAAATCATCCTTTTTAAAAATCTTTCGATTAAGCAAAATATCCAAAGTACTCGCCACCGACTCCGGATTATAAACAATTCCGCAAGGATTAATATCTACATCAAAATGAAAATATTCCAATTTAGCCCCTATATTTTCAACAAAACAAGAGCCTAACATCATGATATGCGACCGATAACTCAAAAGAGATTCGTGTGGGTCTATATGAACAATCGTCTGTAATTCCATGTGACAAATATACATTTAAATTACATTTATTGTATCTCTCAATCGACCACTCTACAAAACAACAAATTTCAAATCTCATATTTTTATTATATTTTTGCACTTTCAATCATGCATTATGAGTTTTATTACCACACTCCTTATAGCCATTGGATTATCCATGGACAGCTTAGCCGTTAGCATCAGCGGTGGAATGTGCCTACACTCCTTTTGCTGGCGCAAATCTTTGAAAATGGCTGTTATCATGGGAGCATTTCAAGGCGGAATGACTTGGCTAGGCTGGTTGCTTGGAAGTCGTTTCAGCACATACATCACCAGTTTCGACCACTGGATTGCCTTTGTACTTCTCGGATATTTGGGAGGCAAAATGATATATGAATCTTTTCAAAAAGAAGAAACTTCTGTAATCTCCTTCTCATTCAAAATGCTACTGACTCTAGGAGTAGCTACCAGTATAGATGCCTTGGCTGTCGGCATAAGTATGGCATTTCTACAAACAGACATCTGGTATCCCGCTGGAATCATTGCCCTGACCACATTCCTACTGTCATTTTGCGGGGTCATATGCGGATTCCGATTTGGACAAATCAAAGGACTGAAAGTGGAACTTTTAGGAGGTATCATATTAGTGGCTATCGGCATTAAAATATTAATAGAACACACCTTATTGAGTTAAATTCAATTATGACTATTTAGCCTTATTTAAGTGACAACCAATACCATTCTTACGTACATTTACCTAAGTAAACTAATATGTAATAGATATGGCTTATATTGATTACTATGGAGTATTGGGAGTCAATAAAACAGCGACTCAAGATGAAATTAAAAAGGCGTTTAAAAAATTAGCCCGCAAATATCATCCGGACCTGAATCCCAACGATCCAACCGCAAAGCAGAAATTCCAAGAAATAAACGAGGCAAATGAAGTGCTTGGAGATCCCGAAAAACGTAAAAAATATGACGCTTACGGAGAGAATTGGAAGCATGCTGATGAATTTGAAGCACAACAACGACAATATCAACAACAAAGCAGTCATTTCAGCAGTAGCTTTACTGGAGACCATGGTGATTTTTCTGACTTCTTCGAAGAATTATTCGGTAAAAGCAACAGGTATTCTCGTTCAAACAGCGGAGGCTTTAAAGGTCAAGACTTCAATGCAGAACTGCACCTCAGTCTACGTGATGCAGCTGAAACACATAAACAAATTTTAGACGTCAACGGTAAAAAAATCAGAATCACCGTACCTGCCGGTATAGCAGATGGTCAAACTATCAAATTGAGCGGTCAGGGAGGTCCAGGTTTAAATGGAGGTCCATCAGGAGATCTGTATATCACATTTGTCATCGCAGAAGATTCTGTATATAAAAGACATGGAGACAATCTGTACATGAACGTTTCCATAGACTTATACACAGCCATCTTGGGCGGAGAAATCATCATAGACACTCTCAATGGAAAAGTCAAGCTGAAAATAAAGCCGGAAACACAAAACGGAACCAAAGCTCGTCTGAAAGGAAAGGGCTTTCCAGTCTATAAAGAAGAGGGAAAATTCGGGGATTTACTGATAACATTTAATATAACACTTCCTACAAACTTGACTGACAAACAAAAAGAATTGTTCAAAGAATTACAAAACTCTTAATACCGATAGCCATGGAAAGCGAATTAATTATCATACGTGAATATTGTGAAAAAAGCCACATAGAACCGGATTTCCTGCTTTCATTGGAAGAAGGAGGCTTGATTGACATACAAAGAATAGATGGAGAACAATATTTATTAACAACCCAATTAAGCGAATTGGAAAAATACTGCCACTTTTACTATGATCTCTCTATTAATATTGAAGGTATTGATGTCATTCATAATCTGTTGGAAAGAATTGAAGCATTACAAAAAGAAGTAACCCAATTGCACAAACACCTGCATAGCTTCCGCAATTATGAAAAAATGTTTCCTCTTGAAGACATAGAATCCAAGACGATATAAAATAAGACTATCATTCATTTATTGCCTCTTTGAATACACAATGCCATTCAAAGAGGCAAAATTTTTTATACAACACGCTGTTTCTTATGAAATTTTTTTACTTTTGCAGAATGAGATAAATAATTAAAACCATAAAACAATATAATCGTGGAGTTAAAAGAAATAGCATCACATTTTGCACTGGAAAATGAAATCAGTGAAATTGAACCTCTAGGAACGGGATTGATTAATGACACCTATCGAATCAAAACCATCGCTCAAGAGGCTCCGGATTACGTTTTACAACGTATCAACCACAATGTATTCAAAGATGTTGCACTTATGCAAAACAACATTCTGCGAATCACAGAACATATCCGCCATAAGCTGCAGGAAAGAAGCGAAAACGATTTAGAACGCAAAACGCTTACCATCATTCCGGCAAAAGACGGAAAACTATATTATTTCGACGGAGAGAACTATTGGCGTGTCACCATCTTTATTAAAGACTCAAAGACATACGAACAAGTGACTCCCGAATTTGCACGTTTAACCGGTATCGCTTTTGGTGAATTCCAATACTTTCTAAGCGACCTGCCCGGCGAGCCATTGGGAGCAACAATACCAGACTTCCACAACATGTCTTTCAGAATCCAACAATTGAAAGAAGCTATCCAAACGAACGCTGCAAACAGATTAGACAAAGTCCAGGCGATTGTCGATGAATTGCTGGCTCGTGAAGAAGAAATGTGTCTGGCTGAAAAACTTTACAAAGAAGGCAAACTTCCCAAGCGTACTGCCCACTGCGACACCAAAGTCAATAATATGTTGTTTGATAAGGACGATCACTTCCTATGCGTCATTGACCTAGACACCACTATGCCAGGATTCGTTCTGTCCGATTTTGGCGACTTCATCCGCACAGCAGGAAATACCGGAGCGGAAGATGATGAAGACCTAAGCCGTGTTAGTGTCAATATGGATATATTTAAAGAATTTGCCTGCGGCTATATCCAATCTGCAAAAGCATTCCTGACACCATTAGAAATCAGCTTACTTCCCTTCAGCGGACAAATGATGACATATATGCAAACCGTTCGCTTCCTTACAGATTACATCAACGGAGATACATATTATAAAATCAAAAATCCGGAGCACAATTATCAACGCACATTAGCTCAATTGACTCTATTGCATAGCATTGATGCACATTTACAGGAAATGAATCAATGGATTGAATCACTAACAAAATAAATACTTTAATTAATAACACATGAAAAAAATCATCAACTTACTAGCATTCTCCTTGGTAATTGCTCTTTTTAGCTGCACAGGCCAAGGAAAAGAAAAAGCAAAAGAAAGCAAGACTACAGATGGCATCATCCGTCTTGAAATGCCTGCTCGCCCGGCAGGTCAAGAAGATGTTGTAGGATTACGTTGCGAACCCTTAAAAACCGTACGTGTCGGATTTATCGGACTCGGAATGCGAGGCCCCGGTGCCGTTGAGCGTTTCACTTATATTCCGGGAGTTGAAATCAAAGCTCTTTGCGACCTTTATCCAGAAAGAGTTGCAAAGACACAGGAAATTCTGAAAAAAAGAAACTTCCCGGAAGCTGCTGCTTATAGCGGAGAAGAAGGTTGGAAAGAATTGTGTAACCGCGATGATATTGATCTGATATACATTGTAACTCCTTGGTTGCTCCACACTCCGATTGCTGTTTACGCTATGGAAAAAGGTAAACACGTTGCTATTGAAGTACCGGCAGCCATGAATCTGGATGAATGCTGGCAATTGGTTAATACAGCAGAAAAAACTCGCCGCCATTGCATGATGTTGGAAAATTGTGTTTACGACTTCTTTGAGTTAACTACCTTAAACATGGCTCAACAAGGATTGTTTGGTGAAATCCTTCATGTAGAAGGAGCTTACATCCACAACCTGGAAGAATTCTGGAAAGCATACCAAGGCAACTGGCGTTTGGACTTCAATGAAAAACACGGTGGCGATGTTTACGCTACTCACGGCCTCGGACCGGCTTGCCAATTATTAGATATCCACAGAGGCAATCGCATGACACACCTTGTAGCAATGGCAACAAAAGCAGTTACAGGCCCGGCTTTAGTAAAAGAAGCAACAGGACGTGACGGCAAAGATTTCAAAAATGCCGATCACACCATGACTATGATTCAAACAGCTAACGGACAGACAATACATCTGCAACACGATGTTATGAACCCTCGTCCATACAGCCGTATGTATCAGCTGACCGGAACAGAAGGTTTTGCAAACAAATATCCGATTGAGGGATATACATTCCGCTCAACAGAAAAAATGGAAGGTGTACCTGACCATGAAAATTTGAATATGCACACATTCGTTCCTGAAAATGTAAAAGCACAATTGATGAAACAATACAAACACCCGATTCACAAAGAATTGGAAGAAATGGCTAAAAAGGTAGGCGGACACGGAGGTATGGACTTCATCATGGACTATCGTCTGATTTATTGCTTACGCAACGGCTTACCTCTTGATCAGGACGTTTATGATGCTGCAGAATGGTCTTGCATTGGTGAATTGACCAACATTTCAATCCAGAACAACAGCATGCCTGTTGAAGTTCCCGATTTCACTCGTGGAAGCTGGAAAAAACTGAACGGATATCACCACTACATGGTTGGCGAATAATATATATCAACGCTAAAAAAAACTCCCAGTCAAAAAAATGATTGGGAGTTTTTTTATTATATCCTATATTCTCAAAAATAAATCACAATATTTTTATAATTAGGCAATTTTCACTATCTTTGTTGCCACATACCATTAAGGGGTAGACTTGGATTTGACAGCATGAAGAATAGGTATGTAAGCATGTCGGGAGCAGTGAAACGGCCCGTAAATCCCGGACACAAAATTTTA
>CAJJNP010000141.1 GCA_905193145.1 uncultured Odoribacter sp.
GGTGAGAGTACGGAAGAAGTATTTTATGAGCTTTGTGATGAGTACGGAATGTTGGTTATGAATGATTTTTGGCTTTCGACAGATGGGTTTAACCTCAATCCGCTGGATAACTGCCTGTTCGTTAGAAATGTGACCGAAACAGTACGTCGTTTCCGCAATCATCCCTCTATTGCTTTATGGTGTGCACGTAATGAAGGATTTGCGACTAATGAACTTGAGTACATGTTGGCCGCCACTTTAGCTAAAGAGGATGGCAGCAGGCATTATACAGGAAATTCCCGTTCATTGAATAGTTCAGGAAGCGGACCTTGGCGTTATCAGTTTGATGCAGGCTGGTACTACCGTTCTTTAGCTGGAGGATTTCGTTCGGAAGTGGGTACTCCTTCTCTGCCTACGGCTGAAACTGTTCGTGAGTTTATGGCGGAAGAGGATACATGGCCCATTAGTGATGTTTGGTATTACCATGACTGGCATAATCATAGATATGGTAGTAAGACTTTTAGTGAGCTTTATAAGGAAGGGATGGATCGTAAATTGGGACCTTCTGATAACTTGGATGATTTCTGCAAGAAAGCACAATTGATTAATTACGAAAGCCATCGGGCTATTTTTGAAGCATGGAATAGTAAGATGTGGAATGATGCTTCCGGGGTGCTATTGTGGATGAGTCATCCTGCATGGCCCAGTATGGTTTGGCAGAATTACAGTTCAAATGGCGAAACTGCCGGTGCCTATTATGGCACTCAAAAAGCGTGCCGTCCTCTTCATATTCAGATGAGTCTTAATAGTCAACATAAAGTTGATATTATTAATACTACGCTGAAAGAATATCGGAATTTGAAAGTGGAAGTCGTGGTTTACGATAAAGTAGGAAAAAAGATACGTTCCTCACAACAGAAGGTAAGTCATGTGACAGCTAATGCACTGACTCCTGTAGCACAATTAGAGGATATAAAAGGTCTTCCTGATTTCAGTTGGGTAAAGCTGGTATTGACAACAAATGATGGAAAGTTGTTGGATGATAATGTCTATTGGCTCAATCAAAAGGAATGGGATGGAAAGGTTCTGACTGATTTACCGGTTGCTTCGGTGAATGTATCTGTGAAGAATTTTGCAAAAAAAGCAAATCATTATGAGGGTAAACTTATTGTGAAAAATCCAGGACAATATCTGGCAGCCGCAATAGCATTGACTTTGAGGAATGCAAAAACAGATGCGCCCATTCGTCCTGCTTATTTTGATGACGGATATTTTTATTTGATGCCCGGCGAATTTAAAGAAATCCGTTTTCAGGTGGATTGTAAAGAAGGTGTTGATAAGATGCTTTTGCGGGTAGATGGATATAATGTTGAATCGAAAGATATATTGTTGAATAAATAAAGATTAGGTATTTATGTATAAGAAGGTATTAATATTATTATTTTTTATTCCTTTTCAGTTGTTGTTTGCTCAAAAAAGTATGTTGAAAGACTTTCCGGAAGGCTCTACTCCGGAGGAAATAGGTAAGCGATTGGCCTATCGTTTTCTGACAGAGAAACATGCGCTTCATGTCGGAAAATGGATTGGTTATCCGGAGACTTTCTATTGGAACGGGGCTTTACGGTATGCTTATCTTGCAAAAGATAAAGAACTTCTCAATCGTTTGCAAGATAAGTTTGAACCTCTGTTTACCGAGGAGAAAGCGTTGCAACCTATTATGAATCATGTTGATGTGAATATGTTTGGGAGTTTGCCACTTGAGTTATATCTTGTGACGAAGGATAAGAAATATTGGTATTTAGGATTGCCTTATGCCGATTCTCAATGGAAAGTGCCTGCAAATGCGAAACCGGAGGAAAAGGAATGGGCTGAAAAAGGATATTCCTGGCAAACACGTTTGTGGATTGATGATATGTATATGATTACAATCGTGCAGACTCGTGCTTATAAAGTGACGAAGGATAAAAAATATATTGATCGTGCAGCTAAAGAGATGGTGATGTATCTGGATGAGTTGCAACGTCCGAACGGTCTTTTCTATCATGCACCGGATGTACCTTATTATTGGGGGCGCGGAAATGGCTGGATGGCTGCCGGAATGACGGAATTACTTCAGTGTTTGCCTAAAAATCACAAAGACCGTCCTCGTATTTTGCAGGGCTATCGGACAATGATGGAAAGTCTGAAGAAATATCAGAATCCGGAGGGCTTGTGGAATCAGTTGATTGACCAGTCTGACTGTTGGACTGAAACATCAGGATCGGCTATGTTCACTTTTGCTTTTATCAAGGGAGTTAAGAATGGATGGTTGAATGCTGAAGAATATGCTCCTGCTGCTCGTAAGGCGTGGATAGCTTTAGTCTCATATCTTAATGATAAAAATCAAGTGAGAGAAATTTGCGTGGGTACGAATAAGAAGAACAGTAAACAGTATTATTATGACCGTCCACGCCGCACGGGTGATTATCATGGGCAAGGACCTTATCTGTGGTGTGCTGCCGCTCTAATGGAAAAGTAATTGTTCCGGTATTGAGTAGTAATTGAGGCTTTTGGGAGATATTTCTTTTGATTTGGATAATTTTTTTATTTATAGCTCAATTTCTTTTATTCAATGTGAAGGATGTTCCTTAACTTTGGTTTAACAATTTAGTACAAACGGAATCAGACAGGCTGATTCGCAATCATGTTTTATATGAGTTTGAAATATTTACTTTGTGGGATGGCTTTTGTGGCATGTGCCACTATTGCTGAGGCTTTTAATAATGTGCCGGAATCGATTTCTGCATCTATTTCTTTGAAAGTACCTGGAAATGGGGCGAAACACTATCCATTGACTTTTCAGAAATCGCAGAATAATAATGGCACTTATTATTTGGAGAATTCGGAAAAGATGCCGTTGACTGTGTCTCAAAATATAGTTACTGGTAATGATGGGCTACGTATTAGTGTATCTATCACTGCATTGGAAGATGTCTATTTTAATTACAATCAACAGATGGCAACCGGCTTCCGTCATGATGACTGCCTGTTCTATATGCCGGGGTTCTGGTATCGACGTAATCTACGTTCACCCAAAGAGGCTCCTTCATTCCATACATCAGATAGTTGGATTGTAAGCGAAGACAGGTTAAGTGCACCTCTTACGGGAATTTTCTGTGAGAAGACACAACGTTTTATGACTGTCAACAGACTGGATAAGTTTGTAAACAGCACTTTGGCCACGCATCGGGAAGGTGAGATTATTCTTTCGGATAAGACATCTTTGGGGTATACCGGATTTGAAAATAAAGGTGGTGTTGCTACTCTTTCTTTCGGTTTTCCTTATCGGGAAGCTCCCAAAAGTTATATTCGTAAATTGACATTAGCTCCGGCTGTGACTGCTTATCAGCTTCTGAAAAAAGGAGAAACTATTTTGTTGACCTGGCAAATTGTTGAAGGTGAAGTCAAAGACTATTCTGATTTTGTGCGCCATACCTGGGAATATTGTTATGATACATATTCTCCCAAGCCTGTTGATACTCCCTACTCAATTGAGTATATGAAGCAGACTCTTAGCCAATTCTTTGTAAGTAGTTTTGTTGATAAATATCCATTGGTATATAATTCGGGCATACATCTTAGGATAGACGCATGTACAAGTAATGGGCAGGCAGAGGTCGGTTTTATCGGTCGTGTTCTTCTGAATGCATTCAATGCTTGGGAATATGGCTGGGAATGTAACCGGGAGGATTTGAAGGCTAATAGTACTAAAGTCTTTGATAGTTACCTGAAGAATGGTTTCACAGAGGCAGGCTTTTTCAAGGAATCGGTTAATTTTGATAAGAATTCTGAAGATCCTGTTCATAGCATCCGTCGTCAGTCAGAAGGGCTTTATGCAATCTTCCATTTCCTGGCTTATGAAAAAGAAAAAGGACGTAAACATCCGGAATGGGAACAGCGATTGAAGAAAATGCTGGATATGTTTCTGCAATTGCAAAATGCTGACGGCAGTTTTCCACGTAAGTTTCGTGACGATTTCACTATTGTAGATAAAAGTGGGGGAAGCACTCCTTCTGCTACATTGCCTTTGGTGATGGGATATAAGTATTTCAAGGATAAACGTTATTTGGATAGTGCTAAGCGGACTGCAGGTTATCTGGAGAAAGAATTGATTTCTAAAGCAGATTATTTCTCATCTACCCTTGATGCGAATTGTGAAGATAAAGAAGCATCACTTTATGCTGCAACTGCTACTTATTATCTTTCATTGGTTACTAAGGGAGAGGAACATAAACATTATGCTGACCTGACAAAGCAAGCCGCTTATTTCGCCTTATCATGGTATTATTTGTGGGATGTTCCTTTTGCTCCCGGTCAGATGCTGGGTGATATTGGTTTGAAAACACGTGGCTGGGGAAATGTATCAGTAGAAAATAATCATATCGATGTCTTTGTGTTTGAATTTGCCGATGTGCTTCGTTGGCTGTCGAACGAGTATAACGAGTCTCGCTTTTCAGATTTTGCAGAAGTAATTTCAACTTCTATGCGCCAATTATTACCTTATGAAGGGCATATGTGCGGTATTGCAAAGGTAGGTTATTATCCGGAGGTTGTCCAACATACAAGTTGGGATTATGGAAAGAATGGTAAAGGATACTATAATGATATTTTTGCGCCCGGATGGACTGTTGCTTCTTTATGGGAATTGTTTACACCAGGGCGTGCAGAGACTTTTATGAAAAAGTAATTATAATAAATTAATTTGTAATGACGTCTAGAAGAGATTTTCTTAAAAAAGCTGGGCTGCTTAGTGCTGCTTTTGCAGTTCCTGCCCTTAATGTGAATGGCGATACCCTACAGTCTAAAATACGTCTGAAGAACACTAAGATTGCGGTGGACGATCGATGGGATGTTATTGTAATCGGTGGTGGACCTGGTGGATGTACCGCTGCAATTTCTGCAGCTAGGGAAGGTGCTAAGACTTTATTGATTGAGGCAATGGGGCAACTTGGTGGTATGGGAACTGCAGGGATGGTTCCGGCATGGTGTCCGTTTTCGGATGGTGAGAAAATCATTTATAGGGGATTGGCGGAAAAGATATTCGAGGCATCAAAAAAAGGAGTGCCTCATGAGAGAAAACAGAAGTTGAACTGGGTGAACATAAATCCCGAATATCTGATGCAGGTTTATGATCAAATGGTCGCTGATTCGGGAGCTCAGGTTCTTTTCTTTTCGAGGGTTGCAGCCGTTGAGATGTCAGCAAATGATACAATAGACGCTATCATTGTGGCAAATAAATCCGGACTTGTCGCATTCAAGGCGAAAGTCTTTATTGATGCAACAGGAGATGGTGATGTGGCTGCATGGGCAGGTGCTTCCTTTAAAAAAGGAGGAGAGGATGGAGTAGTGCAAAGTTCTACTTTATGTTTCTCGTTTGCCAATGTCGATAGCTATCACTATAATCTCATAGGCCCTTCATTACATACGAGTAACAAGAATAGTCCTATTTATGATGTGATTAAGTCCGGAAAATATCCATTGATAGGCAGACATTTCAATAGTAATCTGATTGGTCCGGATGTGGTTCAGTTCAATGCAGGGCATATTGATAATGTTGATTCGACCGATCCATGGGATACTACGCGGGCAATGGCTATCGGTAGGCAGATAGCAGAGCAATATTTGGAAGCACTGAAAGAAGTGCGGCCCAAGGCTTTTGGTAGTGCTTTTGTAGTGAAGACTGCCTCCTTGCTGGGAGTCAGAGATAGCCGTCGGATTGAAGGGGATTATACGTTTACTTTTCAGGACTGGCTGGAACGCAAAACGTTTGAAGATGAGATCGGACGTAACTGTTACTATATTGATGTTCATAAGCCAGGCCATAAAGAGACACGTTACAAAAAAGGAGAGTCGCATGGAATCCCTTATCGTTGTCTGACACCCAAAGGATTAAAGAATCTATTGGTGGCTGGTCGTTGTATCTCTACTGATGAAGAGGCTTTTGGAAGTTTGCGGGTAATGCCTCCTTGTCTGGTGACGGGGGAAGCCGCTGGAATGGCTGCTGTGCATGCCATCAAACAGACAAGGAATGACGTTCATAAAATTGATACTGTTTTGTTGCGTAAAAGGTTAAAAGAAGAAGGACAATACTTTTTATAAATGCTTGGAGGAGGTATTTTATAAGATGTATCTCTTGACAAATGCTTTTAAATGTTGTATCTTTATAGTCGAAAAAAGAATCTAAACCTTGTAAATAGCAGATAAAAGAGTATGAAACTAGTGACTTAAATGATATAATATTACAACAAATATAGAGAATATTTCTAGCATACACTAAGAATGGTGGGCTGGATATAAGCAAGAAGGCTGCAAATTTTACAAAATTTGCAGCCTTCTTGTTGTAAAAAATAGAAATAAAAAACCGGAAATCAGCTTTTGGAGTTTCTAATAAACATGGATACCGTTTATAATAAACTACTCCAAAGTTTATTATAAATATGAGATGCGTTTATGTATGAACCTGTCCATATTTTTGTATACTTCAAAACAAAAGCTTGGAATAGTGCCTGTCGGAGGTAACTATAATAAACAAATTAGGAAGTAATCTAATGATACAAGTTATTCGTTTTATGCAAAATTTAGACGTGAAGTTCCAGTATGAAACGGGTTCCTTTGGTATAGCCGATATCTAGCGTTAGGCTACCATTCATTTTTGCGGCGATAAGTGAGCAGATTGGTAATCCTAGCCCATCTCCTGTAGTGAGGTCTTTCACTTCCGTGAAAGGTTTGAAGATATTTTCCTGTTGCTCTGCCGGAATACCGATTCCCGTATCCGTCACGATAAACTGATGAGTGTGCGCACCACGTTTCTTGAACTCAAGGCTGATACGTCCTTGTTCGGTGTAGAAGGCTGCATTTCTCAATAAATAGAGAAGGATACGTTCCAGTTGTTCCTTGTTTGTCTTTACCTGAAGTTTGGGAGCATTAACTGAAGGAGTAACATCTATTTTTATATGCTCCTTAACCTTGTCCATTACATTTTCGCAGAAAGTACCTACGTTGATTTCACCCAATTCATAGAGTTCGGTTAATGAATTCTCTAATGAAGACAGCTCCTGGATATCATCGCTGAATTTCTTTAGAGCAGCGACCTGGCTCTGCATTTGGCTCGCTTCTTGAGGGGCTTTCTGTAAAAGTTCATTCGCAGAAGTAGCTAACGTATTCAAAGTCGGCTCCATCTGTGAAGATATGTTCTGTATGAATTTGGTTTTTAATTCATTATGTTCATTGGCAATCTTCACACTTTTCTTTAATTTGCGGTTGCCGGCGATAAATCTCAGTAATATGGCGGCCAGTATTGCCAGTCCGGCTACGAGGATGACTACAAGAACACACAGGCCTATAATGATGTATTGTTTGGCTGATAGCGTGTCGTCTTTTTCTTGTATAGTCAGTTGGCTTTCGTCATATTTCCTTTTCAGTACATTCAGTTCGTCTTGAGCTGTCAGCGCTTTCACGGAGTCTGTCCAAACGATGTAACTTTCATAGGTGCGTTCCATTAAAGGGGCGTTATTGGCTTTACGGGCAATTCCGATAAGGTTTTTGTAGCAATCACTCACTTTGGCGTAGTCTTTCTTTTCCTTGTATTGATTAATTAGTTTGCGGAAACAGGCATCACCTTGTGTGTTTTGGTTAAATGTATAGTAATAGTTGGCTTTTGTATACAGTAAAACTTCTGTCAGTGAGTCATTCTTGGCAAGGTTAGCGGTTTCTTCCAATTTATTCAGCTGTGTTTTTGCCTGAGCTGGATTTTTAAGTGCCGTGTACATCTGCAATCGCTCCTTGTTCACGAGGAAGCGGAGGTCATAAAAGACTTTCTTCTGATTTTGCTCTCCGGCCCATATAAGTTGGTCCATGTCACGACAAAGTTCGAATCCTTCTTTGTAAAAGTTCTCTCTGACGTATAAAGCGTTGGCCTGAACACCACATTCTATTGCCTGTGGATAGTTTTCGCGGGTTGCAAATGCTTCGTATGCCTTTTTGAATAAGTAACGTGCTTTGATGTAATCTTTTTGATTGAGGCTACTTTGTGCTTGTTCTTTTAATTCTGTGGCTCTGTCTCGGGGAGTTTGAGCATAAGTCATTATACTCAAACAAAATGTCATTAAAATAGCTATTATCGATTTTCTCATATTAGAATTTATTTATTTGTTACAAATGTAAAACAAATATATGAAAAAAGATAGTGCTGATGATGAAATAATTCTCTTCTGTTTGTATTCATTGTTATTATCCTGCCCAGTTCTCTCTGTCGAGATTCCGATAACTGATAGCCTCTGCCAAATGATTGGGGAGTATTTGTTCTGCTCCTTCCAAATCGGCGATTGTACGGGCAACTTTTAAAATCCGGTCATAGGCTCGGGCAGACAGATTGAGCCGTTCCATAGCATTTTTCAGTAATGCGAGCCCTTTGGCATCCGGTTGAGCATACATTGCAAGCAGTTTGCTGTTCATTTGTGCATTGCAATAAATTCCGGTATATTCGGTGTAGCGTCTTTCCTGCATTTGACGGGCTTTTATCACTCGTTGCCTGATGATATTGCTCGATTCTCCCTGTCTTTGATCGGAAATCTTATCAAAGGGTACAGGTACAATCTCTATCTGAATGTCGATGCGATCTAATAATGGACCGGATATCTTATTCAAGTACTTTTGAACCTGTCCGGGGCTGCATACGCATGCTTTTGTCGGATGGTTGTAATATCCACAGGGGCATGGGTTCATGGATGCAATCAGCATCAGATTGGCCGGATAGCTGATAGTACTTTTGATGCGGGAAATAGTGATCTGGCGGTCTTCCAATGGTTGACGCAACACTTCCAGCACTCCTCGGTTGAATTCCGGCAATTCATCTAAGAAAAGTACCCCATTATGTGCCAGACTGATTTCTCCGGGTTGTGGAAAACTACCTCCGCCAACCATCGCCACTTGGGAAATTGTGTGGTGTGGGTCGCGGAATGGACGTTGGG
>CAJJNP010000142.1 GCA_905193145.1 uncultured Odoribacter sp.
TGATGAGATATTATCTGTTCGATAGCGATTTTGTAGAAACGAACGTAATTCCTTCCAAAACAGTTCAAACTAACCTATGTTTTCTTTAAAAATAGGTTCATGATAATCATAGTCAGAATATCCCACAGGGACAATAGTTTTTAAAAAAGCGTTTTTCCAATTTTTCTTCCATAATACTAATGGAAGAAAAATTTCATTTCCGTCTACACACTTTCCCCAAACAAATATTGGAGTTAGTTCACGTAAAGGTAGATAAGTGTCGACCCATGCTTTTACCAATGATGGATGAAAAAATACGTGAGCATTTGGAGAGGTATCCATGATTATATTCCATCTGTTTAGATGCGTTTTACTCCAAATTTCTTCCCAATTACTATATATGTTAAATGTCCATTTCATCTTATTTTAAAATATAGTTCTTTGTTCCAACGATTAGCATGAATAAAGATTTTTGGTAATGTTCCTGACCACGGTTTCCCACAAGGAGCCTTAGGATATATATATTTATCGATAGCTTCTTTTTTCCTTAAATGCTCTTCTTTCGTCATGTTAAGCAGTTGTGCGTTTTTCCAATCTATTTTCCAGGTATTATAATACCAGAACCAGACGCAGTATTCATAAAGCCGGATATCTGTCATTTCTTTAGTTATTCTTCTTATGATATTTCCGGCTTGTATATGATCGTTCCACCCTTCTCCTTTGTGTGGAATGAAAATAGCATGGGGGTGGATATTTTTTATTAATCGGCTTAGCTTGTCCGTTTCTTGATGGTTATAGCTTATTTTGCCATCGGGGTAATCGAGGAAAAATAGATTTTTTGTAGGTATACCCAATTTTCTGTTTATATTTATAGCCAATCCTCTTCTTGCGGTTATCAGTTCTTGGGAAGTAATTCCACAGCATCCGTTATGTGACGCTTCTCCGCCGGTAAGAATGATGACGTATACGTCGTTTCCTTTGTTGAGAGAACGTTGTATCAATCCGGCACAACCTATCACTTCATCGTCCGGATGCGGAGCGATAATTAGTAAAGATTCTTTGGGTTCGATACTGCCGGCTCTGATATTGGCGATACCGTGCAGTGCATTTACTCTGAGTTTCCGTATAATATCCTTTATCATCTGGCATTCAGTAAGTTTTTGTAAATGTTCACTACATATTCAGGTGATAACCGGCTATATAATTGCCGTGTACTGTATTTTTCATTCAGTGTATTCTCTTGCCAGGCTTTATATAAAGTTAAGATACCTTTTTTGATGTCTTTATGATTTTCATTGTTGACGGCTATTCCTCCTCCCTGTAGGGTCAACGTTGAATTTGCAAAACCATTAACCGGTGAAATGGCTAATATCGGTCGGTTGAGCTGGGCATAATCTGTAAATTTACTGGCAAAGAATATTCCTTTTTTAAGAACCGCTTCCAATAACACTAATACATCATATTCCTGCATCTTCTGCATTGCTGTCATATATGGGTAGCTACCTACAAAGCAAACATGATCTTTCAGATCGTATTTTTCGATTAATAGTTTTGTATGTTCATTTATATATCCCATAATGTCCAATTGTATCGACCTATATCCTTCGTCTATGAGTTCTCTTATTGCTTTAAAGGTCAATTCCGGATTCCTTTCGGAAGACAAATTACCGGAATGGCACATATACATTTTATCTCTTTTTTCAGAAGGGCGGACTGATAAAAACGATTCCGGCAGACCGATATGCGGAATGACTGCTGTCTGTTTGTCTTTCAGAAAAGAGAAATTTGCTTCAAAATGCTCTAATAACGTTTGGGATGGAAAGGTATTGACATCTGCTTTTTTTAGGCATGTCACGGTGTATCTATGAGCTATATTATGCTCTCCGGATGACAGATGGTGCGTGTATGGCTCCGGCCAGATAGTCGTTGCCGGATCGTTCCAGTTAGCTATCCATCGGATACCTGTCTTTTGCTTAATTTTGTATCCGATGATATGGGGAATATCGCTTGGAGAACGTGTTATGATTACATCATAAGGATTTTTTTTGTGCAGTTCCAAGGCTTTTTGGTAGGCTCTGCGGGCCCAACGTATGCCGTTCATTGGAAATCCTCCCATTAATAAACTCGAATAGCATAAATCTGCCATTCTGTTTATCTTATTACCTGCCGGATAGCTGATTTCATACGTATGTTTCTTAAGCGGCAGCCAAGGTTCTTGCCATTCCGAACAATAAGTAGGTCCTTCGTCTATCCGGGATATGACATCCACTTCCCACCCTTTTTCTTGTAATGCATATACAAGTTTGCCATTACATAAATTCTCAGAAAATGTGTATGGCAAATATCCGGGAGCGATAAATAAGATTCTCATTTTATGATAAGTGATTTACAATTCTTTCACAAGCCATTCCGTCTCCGTAAGGATTGGTGGCTTTACTCATTTTTTCATAGTAAGCCTTGTCGTCTAACAAACGGCTCACCTCACTGATGATTTTATTACGGTCGGTACCTACTAACTTTACCGTACCCGCATCCACGGCTTCCGGCCGTTCGGTGGTATCACGCATTACCAACACCGGTTTTCCCAATCCGGGAGCTTCTTCCTGTATCCCGCCGCTATCGGTCAGTACCAATGTACTTTTCTCCATGAGATAGACGAATGGCAGATATTCCAATGGTTCAATGAAAAACATGTTCTTCTGTTGTTTCTCTCCGAATACCTCATGGATTGGTTTTCTTACATTCGGATTTAGATGCATGGGGTATACAAAGTCCACATCCGGATATTTCTCTGTCAGTGTTTTGATTCCGGTACACATATTGATAAATCCTTCTCCGAAGTTTTCCCGGCGATGGCCGGTGATCAGCACCAAACGTCTGGCGTTATTAAGACGGTCAACATCGTACCCGGAGCTTTTTAAAGAATTATTCAAGGTGGTTTCTAATGCCGGGTCATCCTTGATTTTTCTTACCACTGCATAAAGGGCATCGATAACTGTATTACCTGTCACCAAAATTTGTTTTTCCTCGATTCCTTCATTCAGCAGATTCTGTTTGCTTAACGGTGTAGGAGAAAAGTGACAGGTTGCTATTCTTCCGGTTATTTGCCGGTTCATTTCTTCCGGCCATGGGCTGTAAATATTGTGTGTCCGTAATCCTGCTTCCACATGTCCTACCGGTATCTGTTGATAGAATGCTGCCAAGGCTGCTGCCGTGGAGGTCGTGGTATCGCCGTGTACTAATACAATGTCCGGTTGTGTCTTTTTCAATACATCCCGCATGCCTACAAGTACTTTGGCTGTTACGTCATATAGGTCTTGGCCTTGTTTCATAATGTTCAAGTCATGGTCGGGGACGATGTCGAATAGATGTAAGACTTGATCGAGCATCTCTCTGTGCTGGCCGGTTACGCATACAATTGTTTTAAATACATCTTTGTGTTTTTGGAACTCTTTTACCAAAGGAGCCATTTTTATAGCTTCCGGACGAGTGCCGAAAACGAGCATGATCGTTTTCATTGTTATATATATTATGTTTTTACTTTATCCAATTAAGAATTTGCCGATTTTTGTTTTTAAAATTAATCTTGTTAAGATATAGGATACAAATAGAGATGTTAGAAAAAAGAAAAATGGAAATAAATAGATATTTTCTGCTGCCCATTTTTCTAACGGTAATAACTTTTGAACTGTTTTTGAAATAAGATAAAGTTGTATCCAATTATGAAATATGTAAATACCATAACTGTAATTGCTAAAAGATAAAATAGGATTTATAAATTTGTGTTTATTCCAGTCAACGAGTTCAGTTATGTACCATAAGGCTATAATAATGGAAGTTTGAGACAATTCGCTATACCAATGGATATTTCCATATTCTGTTGGGTGTATTATAGTTATTGAAAAATAGATGATAAATAATAAATATATTATTTTGTAACGAGTGATGATGTTAATTATCAATTCTTTGTAATGGTAAATTACCCATCCTAAATAAAACCAGCAATACCAAAGGGATAAATTGTGTAATCCTAATATTCTAGGTAGAAATTTATCTAATAATGCTATTCCAAAGCAAACAAAAAGAATCACTAATTTCCATTTGGCTTTTGTGAAGAAAGAGCATTTATGGAGTAAGTAAGTTAATAAGAAACACCAAAATATCATTGGCAAAAACCACAGATGCCAATATCCACCGTTTAATAATTCTAATGGATGAAAATTATTTGTACTCGCCATCATTATTATGCCAAAAAGAAAATATGGAAGTAGAATTCTTTTAGTTTTATTTTTAATCAGATATCCAAAAGTTGGATATTTGTTTTTGGCAATAAGAAAGGCAAATAAGTAACCAGATACAAATACAAACATAGGCATTGCTATGTTGATAAAATAAAATTGGTTGATTGTGAAATAAGTGGAATGGTATATTTCTTTTAGTTTTGGGAAGTGGTTTGCATACATCATGCCATAGGCATGAAAGGCTACAACTAATGTAATAGAGAATGCACGTATAATAGCAATACTTTGTAATTTCTCTTTTTTTTGTGCCATAAATATTAATTCAAAATGTTTTGAAATGTATTTTGCAATAGTATTGATATAGATTTGGATTTTTGAAATGTATTTTCTCCTATCGTATCAAGTTCTTTTTCAATACGATTAAATGTGTTTTCGAGTATCTTTGAGGTCAGCTCATCATCTTTTATCCCGTACTGTTCGATATTAAATTGTTTCATAAATTCGATGGTTTTCGGATGATAGGCGATGCCGATAAGTGGAGTTCCACTTGTTAATGCAAAGATTGTGGAATGTGTTTTGTGACCGATAAATATTCTGCATTTGGCAACCTCTTGTAAATGTTCATGTGTAGGCATGTCCTTGTCTATATAAGTACATTCACATTCGTTTGGTTGTTTTACCCGGTTTAAGATTTCTTTTATAAGTACACGGTCATCCGGAAGAGTCCCTTTTAATTCCATAGGGAAAAATACGACTTTATAACCTTTTGATACTGCAAAATCACAGAATGAAGAAAAGGTTTTTATATATCTTTCATGTTTTTCCGGACTACGCTGTTGGGTACTGTATATGGCTATTCCTATTTTCTTTTCTCTTTTTGAGGGTTGTGTATGGAAAGGGAAAAGTGAGTTTAAGGAAATTACAGTTTCATAGGTCCCTTTTATAAGAGACGGAGAAATTCCTAAATCAATTAGGCTTTGTTTTGATTGCTCTTCTCTCGGATATAAAACACTACAATTTGATAAGAGTCTTTGAGTCAACTTTTTATTCCGGGGATTATGAAAGTCAAATGGACCAAAGGATTGAGAAAAGCAGATTGTCTTTTTCTTCATACTCATTACGGCCATGGCATCGAAGTTGATGGAAGAAACTAAATCTTTAGACAAGATAGTTGTAAAGTGGTGGCCTCCGACACTTATTACCAGATCGGCTCTACGCGCTTTTTCAAAAAAAGACGGGTTGATTAAGAATCGGTTTACTAATGAAGAACAATGAGAAAGATAACTTTCACGCATGATCGTAAAAGTGTATTTTTTGATTTTATTGATAATGTTCCAATATTTTTTGTTGCGGGGGATTCTTGTATAATCCCAAGCCGAGGGGATAAATTCGATTTGCTGTTCTTGATAATAAGAGTATCCTTCCCATAATTCTGGTGACGAAGTTGAAACAGAGATATGAATAGAGGGGGCTATCGATCTGATGATAGAACAAGTTGCGTACAAAACTGCCCTGTCTCCTTTATTACCGGCATATTGATGGATTAGTAAAATATTCATTTTTAATATTTTCTTTGTGGTGGTAAATAATTATGTGACGCATATCCCATTACAGCACAAAATATGATGATGAATTCTTGAGGAATGTCTAATAACATCCTTAATCGAGCCTCTTCTTCTTTGTCTTTTTGAGCCCACGAAAGAATTGTACCTGTAATGCCCAATGTTTGTGCTGCGAGGAATACATTTTGTGCTCCTAAGCTGGTGTCTATGGCTGGCAAATAAACTTCACTGGGCCATACGTATCCACGGGAATCTGCAGCAAATACCCAAAAGGAGGGAATGAATGTACTGAATCCGGTTCCTCCTTTACAGCATTTGAGGCATTCATTTGCTTTTGAGGGAGTATTGGTTATGAATAGTCGGATCGGTTGTTTGTTGCAACTGTTCGCTGCCCAGTTTACAAGTCCTGATAATTGGTTTATGATTTCATCGGATAAATTTATTTCGCGGAAAAATCTGTTTGAACGTCGTTGCTTTATTAATTCGGACAATTGTTCATAACAGATTGGCGGTGCTTCTGTTTTCCCTTGTAAGGGTAAGAATGACTGAGGAGAAGTTTGTAGTTGTTCGTAAATTTCTACTTTACTTTGCGCCCATTCAACTGTAGGATCAGATGCGAAAGGCGTATGTCTTATTTTTTCTATTTTTTCTTTCAGTAATTTATAGTATAATTTACTATGTCCTGGTTCTATATCGCGTCTGTGTAGTCCTTTATCTATAATATGCGCATATTTACGCATGAGTAACATGTCTTTTTCGTGGCTGTCTTTGAGTGAATAGTCTAAATATTTTTCTGTATCCTCAATAATTGTTTTATAGTAAGAGGGTACGATAATTCCTCCATTTGCAATGATTTTATAATGTTTGAGAGGAAGGATGCGTTTTAGGAATATTCCTATTGTTTTTTTAAGAGACATTTTTCTTTTAATTTAATAATGAACGGATAACATATTTCACGGATGAAATCTTTGTCTATTAGTCGGATAGTGATGACGGTTATTATAAGATTAAGAATGAATACAATACATCCTGTTATCAGGAATGATATGAAATCGGGGATGGACAGATAAATGTTATTTTTTAAGTAATATATGATTGTAAAACATCCTATAGACACTAAATAGGGGAACAAGAATATTTTATATGCAATGATGTTTTTGTTTTTAATATACTTTTTCCATATACATCCTATAACAAAGACGCCTATTAATGAGGATAATAGATAACTATATCCAACTCCATTGACTCCCAATGTTGGAATTAGCAATAAATCGCATAGTAAAATAACGAATGAACTGGCTATAGTGATATACATTACATATTGAGGTACTCCCAGTCCTTTAAGTAATGAATCATAAGGTAAAAAAGCTCCTCTAACGATATAACTGAAAGCAAGTATGGTTGCTATGAAACCGGATTTTTCCGCCAAATCGGTTGATATCCAAATTGCTAAAAAATCTTTAATCATTATAGCCATGGGAACAAAAATTACGATTGACAGATAAAGTGATAATTGGGTTGATTTTATATATATAGATTTTATGACCGTTGTATTCTTTTCTGCGGCAAACTTGGGGAATAATACACTAAAACCAGAAGATATTGTACTATTCACCTTCCCAATAACTTGCATCGGAATACTGAAGTAGCTTACGGCTTGTGGACCGATGAATATTGAAAGTAAAATATTGTCACAGTATTGCCACACGAGTCCCACTATCTGGCTTAAGAAAGAAAAGATGCCATAACTGAAAATTTCTTTATAATCTTTTTGAGATGGTATGCGGTAAAGCATCAGAAATGGTAATAACTTTTTGGAGATGATTATTACAGAAAACAGTGATAATATACCAATGGATAGTTGAGCTATTACTAAACCTTTTAATCCGTACCCTAAAAAGATGACAAGGATATTGGCAATAAAACGTATACCGTTTTGACCGATTTGTATGTATGAGAAAATATCGTAACGTTGTAAAGCTTGTGGAACAGAAGTAAAACAACCGTAAATAAAATTTATAAAGAATAGTAAAAGCGTGAGCCTGATTAATAAACTACCTTCTGATCCTAATTCCGATAAGTTCAATAATCGTATAATCATTTCGGGGATGAAAAAGAAGATGCTGGTTACTATGATTCCCAACAAACTGTATAACCATAGTGTAGCATTAAATACCCGGTTGACACCTTCATTATCATTTTTCGAATAGTAAAATGCCACATAACGTAAGGTCGCTTCTCCTAATCCTAAATTTATAATTGACAAAGCACCTCCGATTGTGCCTAAAATGATATATATACCATATTGAGCATCTCCTAATCCTTTGGTAATTATCGGAGTTAAAATAAATAATAAAAGGATATTTAGAACATTAGACAGTATATTCCAAAAAGCATTGTATTTTAATGATTTATTGGGTAACATGATACTTCCTATTATATGTGAGGGGGGAATTTTGAATTAAAAATATATTTTTTCCACAAACCCCGCCGACATATCCACCTGTGCGCATCCCAGCATATCCAGTCTTACGACTACTTTGCTTTTCCCATCCACCGTCACCAGTTCTCCTTCCAGTCCGGCCAACGGTCCCTTGATTACCCTTACCTGTTCTCCTACAGCCAGTGGAGTAGTGCACAATTCCACCGCTTCTTCCGAATAATCCAGCATGAATTTGAATTTTTCCATTTGTCGGTCGGGGATGACGGCCGGAACGGATTCTCCCCGTAACACCATATACCGGCTGATAGCTGATAGCGTGAGCGGTAATCCGCGTTCTTCGTCAGATACGCGGACAAAGATCATCATCGGAATAACTACCCGCTCTACTTTTTTCCGGCGGTCACTCCACTGGTGAATCTCCTCTTGTATGGGGAGGAAACACTCAATACCCATCGCGGTAAGACGATCACGGGTTTTCTTCTCGTGATGAAGACGGACATAGGCGGCAAGCCAGGATTTCATGAAAATTAAAGATTATTTTTCAGACATAAGAACATAAGAACAGATAAATTGCCCATAAAGGCCATGCAGAAAATAGGTTCTTTTGTTCTTCTGTCTGAAATAGATTCAAAACTGCAAAATAGGGGTAAAATACCGATTTTCGGTTCGCTTGGGTGCGCTACGCTGTTACCTGTCACATACTTGTGTGGGGTAATCTTTTTAGGACGAACCAATTTTGATGCAAAGATAGATATTATTTT
>CAJJNP010000143.1 GCA_905193145.1 uncultured Odoribacter sp.
TCTCAATAACTTTGCTCTACTTTTCCATATCTCACCGATTATTGCTACCTTTGTGGCAAGAAGATGTAGATTGGAAGGGTATCAGTTTAGCATCATCTATCTGGACCAATGGTTATGCTTCAATTGGATTTATGAACTCTATAATAGATGATTTGGCAAACATGAGTCCTACTAAAGTGGAGTTTGAAACTATAAATGGTGAGGCAAAATTGATCAGAGCATGGAATATATTCAAATTGCTCCAATTTTTTGCTCCATATGGTGACGATAAATTAGGCATACCTTTAAACTTGTCATCTGAAAATACGACACCGAGTGGCCGATATTCTCAAACATACATTTATGATGTGATTATAAAAGAAGTAGAGGAGGTTGCATCATATACATCTGCAAGTGAGAAATGGAATTTTTTCTATACGCCTTATTTTATAAAGTCGTTTTTGGCTGAAGTTTATATGTTCCGGGCAGGTTCTGCTGCAGCAAAGAACAGTGATTGGGAGATGGCAGAAAAGTATTCGGAAGAAGTGATAGCTTCTTATATTCCGGAAGATAATGCAGAAGTGCTTACCGATTTGTTTTCTGCAGAAAATATCAGTTATGCTACGGATAATCCTTATTGTGCTTTAAAATTAGCAACAGGAAGATTTTGTAATGTTGGTAATCAGTTTACAGGAATTTGGGGTTTGAACAATGCCCAGCAGGTTGGTGAAGAGCTTTGGTCTCTGTATGATGAAAGTGATATTCGTCGTAAAGCATGGTTTAAGGAAACGGATGTTAATGGTTTGATTGCTAAGTATATTGCTAAGCCTGTTGTGAGCCGTTGGGGACCAGTCATTGATATATTGGTCCTTTACCGTAAAGCAGACCTTTATTTGTTGAATGCTGAAGCCAAATGCCGACAGGGGAACGAAACCGATGCTGCAAAAATGTTGAAAACATTTAGAATGGCTCGAATTCCAGACTATAAAGAGCAGGCAGAAATGAATGTTTTAGATGAAATACTGAAAGAGCGCCGCAAGGAGTTGTGTTTTGAATATGGTTCGCGTTGGTTGGATATGAAAAGATTAGGAGTTACTTGTACCAGAGAAGGATATTCTAAAGAAGATGAAGATGTACAGATTTATACTCTAAAAGCAGATGATTATCGTTATGCTTTACCAATACCTACGGATGTTGAGTTGGATTATAATAATATTAGCCAAAATCCTGGTTGGACCAGCTTTAATTGATAAAAGTAATTTTATAATGTTGTAACATGAAAAAGGTATTATATATAATAATGATGATGCAGTTTATATTTGCTTGTGAAGAAACTGAAGATTTCTCTTATGATAATTCAGTTGATGCGGGGAATGTAAAACTGATTAGGTTAAAAGCAGATCATAATATGTTATTGCCGGATGGAAAGGCGAAAATGAAATTTTATGCAGAAGCTTATAATATTTTGGAACTGCCGGATTATACACCTTCTTATGACGGAGATAGTGCTGTGTATGTCGGTGGTTTGAGACGTGATACGTCATTGATTCCTAATGATCTTTTGCCGCAAGGACTGTTTAAACTTGTAGATGAATTCGGTCAGGAATATCCGGATTTTAGTTTTTCAACCGATGATGCGAAAGAACGTAGTGTTAAATTCCATCTGGAAGCTGGTGAACTGGTTAGTAATGAAGTGGAAATAACCATCCGTCCCTTGCCGGAAGAGAATTACGATACATTGGTGATTCCTGTTGTATTTCATGTGCTGAATCCGGCAAAACAGGCCAGTGTTGCTCCGATTAAAATTACTCCGGAGGTGGTATATAAAAATATCGAGCGATTGAATAATGTGTTTAATGGGAGTGTTACAACAGACCCCAACGGTGGATGTGCGAAAATAATTTTCCGTCCAGCTATATATAATGACAATGGGATTAAATTGGATAATCCTGGATATCATGCTTATGAGATTCCTAGTTCTGTGACTTTTGAAAAGGATGATGATTATCTGGAGTATGTTTTTTCGAAGCAAAGTGCTTTAATGTATAGTTTTAATAACTATTTGAATATTTGGCTTATTAATAATCCTCAAGGGGCTGCTTCTATTGCGCGTGTACCGACTGTAATAGATCGTAATGCGAAGCCTATCCCAGGACTTGATGCGCAGGTTTCTCCATATCCTTTCCCTGCAAAAGCTACGGATGTTGGTTTTTTTATTAATATGTCCTATTTTGTGAATCCTAAACGCCAAGCTGATTATTTTGAAATTTCAGCTGTGATGGCACAATATTTGGGTTTGTTAACAACTCAGGTAATTGAGGGATACGGACAAACAAATTTTGTAGATGGAGATACGGATTATTGTAGTGATACCCCTTATTATTGGAAAGATAATTCTTCCGTGTTTAAAAATACTAGTAAGAATAATATTGATGAACCAGGTATTTTATATTTCACATCTTATAATGTAATGGACAGGTATAGCTATAAAAATTCTATCAGTAGCGATCAGATTAAGAGAATTAGAATGCATTTGGAGCGTTGCCCTTCTCGTTGGATGTATAAATCTAAATTTGCATTTACCGGAAAATCAGAAGATAAGCGATAATAATATATTTAAATCTACTTTATATGAAAACACGTTTTTTTATTTCAATTGCAGTATTGTTGTTTTTTACTTTGCAATTGGTGGCACAAGAAAAAACAACAACTTTAACTGTAAACTTGGGTAAATATGGGATGGGTAAGGCTGTAAGATTGAAAGGAAATAATTTTGATCAGGAGATTTCTACAGAAAAAACTCGTACGGCTACGTTTACATTGCCCTTAGAACAGGGTGCATATTTTACATTGCATATTGATCTTAGTACAAATGAATTATATCTTGAACCTAGAACTGATTTGATCTTGACAGCAATTCCTAATGAAAGAGGTGAATATAACCTTCAGCACTTGGAGTTTGCTTATGACGGTTCAAATGCTAAAAGCAATCAATATTTGAATACTTGTCAATTGGAGTTTATGAAAGATGCTGATTTCCTTTTAGGAGAGAAGGAGTATTTGAAGAAGTTGGCTCAATTGGAGAAACATAACCGTAAAGTCATTCAGCGTTATAGATTGGACAAGGCATTTGAAAAAAAGGAATTGTTGAGAAATTATTATAAATTGATAGAACCAGCAACTCGTTATCCGATTCAGCATTTTTGGAAAGGCGGTAATCAAGTGAATATTATGTATCTCCCCGAGGAAGACACTCCTATAGTAAAAGAATTTGTTAAAAATGAACTCGTGGATGATGAAGTGTTGTGGGATTGTGAAGCATATCGATTTTATGTCAAAAATGCAATAAGTATTTTATCGCTTGATAATTTGGGGGATGATTGGGAAGTGAAAATACAGAAAAGGGTAAATCTTTTGCTGGCTTATTTTGAAAATCCCCGAATATTGGAAGATATGGTGCATGGAATGGCCTTGGTTTATATAGAAGGTTCGCAAGGTGCCCCTTTAAAAAGTGTGCAGCAGATTTATGAGCGGTATGTGAAAAATCCTGCTTACAAAGAAGAACTGGAAAGAGTCTATTCAAGTTGGAAAAAAATGCAGGCTGGTCAGGCACTTGCTTCTGCAGATGCTCCTTATGTTGATATAGATGGAAATCCTGTCAGTTTGGATGCTTTGAGAGGTAAATATATATATATTGATGTTTGGGCAACATGGTGTGGCCCATGTAGAGGTGAATTGCCTCATTTGAAAAAATTGGAAAAACAATTTGAAGGTAGAAATATTCATTTTGTGAGTATTTCGTTGGATGCACGCAAAAAAGATTGGATGAAGATGGTTGAAAAAGAACAATTGGGTGGAATTCAATTGTGGGGAGGACCGGAAGCACAGATTGCGCGTGATTATAATATTACAGGAATCCCTCGTTTTATCCTGCTTGATAAAGAAGGAAAAGTGATTAATAGCAATATGACACGTCCTTCTGATGCAGCAACTCTTAAGGCATTAGAAAGTTTGGAAGGTATTTAGTTTATAAATAGTCGTGTATGAAGTATTTGGGATTTATAAAAATATTATTGATAGCTCTGTCGTTTCAAGCTTGTGAACAATCGATGGAGCATGTGGATGATTCGTTAGAAGTAGATTTTCGAGTTTGTGAATCAGTACCTACCCGTTCGGGCAAAATGGTGTTTGATATAGGAGATTCTATAGGTATTTTTGCAGTGAAACGTGTTGATGTAAATAAGCCTGCTTTACCTGGAAGCCAAAATAATCAGGCTCATAATGTAAAATGGGTGAAGACAGCCGAAGGTTGGCGTCCTGCTTCGGCTATTGATAAGGTGGTATGGGCACAAGATGGTACACCATTGGATTTCTATGCTTATTATCCCTATCAAGAGGAGGTGAAGAACCCTGAGTCAATAATTTTAGCTGTTCAGAAAAATCAAATTGACGAACAGGCTTTGGTATTATCGGATTTTTTGAGGTCTGCAAATACGCAAGGATTGACAGAAGGTGTTGTGGAATTGAGTTTTTCTCATCTGTTTGCATTGCTGGATGTCAAATTGATTCGTGAAGGAGGGGATATAGCGCCAGATGTGGCATTGGCGGTTGCGGATGTGTGTACGAAAGTTTCTGTCAATTTAGGAACTGGCATCCAAACACCTATGGAAACGGGACGTGTTCAGCTTTTTTGTACAAATCCTTCAACGCATGCATACCAAGGGATATTACCAGCCCAAGAATTTGTAGGAGGTACTGCTACTTTCCAGATTGATGATAAAGGTGTAAATTATGTATATACTTTTAAGGATATGACATTGCAATCTGGTTCTAGTCAAAAGTTTGAGCTTAACTTAAAATAGTGAAGGGATATGAAATTTAGAAAATTATGCATTTTGTGTCTGTGGTTGGGGCTATTCCAATTTACAGCTTGTGATAATGATGATTCGGAAACAGAAGTTACAAATCCTCTTTATTTGTCAGCATTAGTTGACGGGATGCAGGAAAATGAAGCCTCTTATCGGTTTCAAGGCGGTCAGGGTGTCGGATTATGGTTGTCTTCGCAGGAAGTCGCCGGACAATTGAAAAATGCTGATATTGCCACGAATAGTTGTTTTGTTCAAAGTGCAGGAGGGTTGGTGTCAGAGCCTCGTACTTATTTGAGAGGACAAGATAATCTTGTTGTATATGGTTATTATCCCTATTCGCCTGATGCGATGAATAACCCAGAAGCTTATCTTTTTTCTGTTGAATTGAAGCAAGACAGTTGTGGTAAGAATCCAGATGGAAATAGGGCAAGTGATTTGTTATGGACGAAGTATAGCGGTAAATATACGAATGCTCCTATAAATTTGGCGTTTCGCCATTTGATGAGTAAAGTGATTTTACATGTTCGAAGCGATTCTGATACTCCTGGAAGTTTTTTGGGAGCAGAGGTGTTTATTAAGAATACGCGGACACAAGCAGAGGTTGATTTGGGCACAGGTAAACTGACTCCGACAGGAGAATTGGCAGATATCGTCTCTGCGGAAATTTTTGAGGTACCACAAGGGTATGAGATTGCTAGAGAAGCTATAGTTGTTCCTCAACTGATAGAAAGTGGCAAGCCGTTTTTGGAGATACGTACTTTGGGTAACTATTGTTATTCTTGGAGTGGGGATAAAGACTTGATGTTGGAGGAAGGAAAACAAATAGTTTTGGATGTGTTGATTAAAGAGGGAGAGTGTTTCATTACGATAAAGGAAATTTCAGATTGGAAGGATAGTGGAAATTTGGTAATGGGAGATGCCATAGAATCTGTACCGACTTATAAATTGTTTGATTTTTATAATCGGAAAGGTATTCAAGGTATTGTTGTTGATGTGGATGAAACTGGACAGCATGGGTGGATCGTTTCGTTGGATGAGGTGAAGTTAGAGTGGTGCACGGCTCCAATGGGGACATATTGGCCTGCATCGGAGAGTAAAACTGATGCTGCTGTGAATTTGAAAGGTGTGTTAGCTGTTGACCCAACACTGAAAGCTTTCCCTGCAATGAAATGGTGTAATGATAAAAATAAAGATGGAATTATGGGTTGGGAAATGCCAGCATCCAATACATTGGAAATGTTTGCTTCATGTCTTTTTAAGGAGAATCAGCAGCAAACAGTTGGCCGGTTTAATGAAGCTATTCGAAATTGTCCGGTTGATGCAACTTTGAAATCTGAGATAAAAATCAATTGGGGTGATTTGTTTACCAAGAATTATTATTTGTCATCGACACTTTCCGCAACGGGTAGAGTTCGAGTGGGAGGCTTTTATTATGGTGGATTTAATACAGGTACAGAAAGTCAAAATATTCCTTATAGAGTTAGAGCATTCCATAAGTTTTAATTGTATTTGTGAATAAGGATTTTAGAGCCAGTATCAAACGATGCTGGCTCTATTTTGTTTTGTAAGTTTGATATACTTCAAAAAACAAATAATACATAGTAATGGAAGACAACTTAATATTCAAATCAGGTGATTTGACTTTAGCCATTGTTTGCCTTTAGGGGTAAGACACCACAATAAATATATCCTCCTTTTTGTTTGTAAGTAATTTTTCTTTCCACATAATACTACAAATATAGTTTGATTGTTTTGATATTTCAATAGTTCGTTAATTAGTTTGCTACAAGTGTATTCTTCAATTATACTCGATAAATTAAATAATATATAGCTTTTATCGATTATAATCGATAAAATTAGTACATTTGCTAATGTTATCAAATATAAACGACATGGGAATAATAGTTAGACAGCATTATCTGAGTAAAGTGGAGAAATATCTTGGTAAAGACATGATTATTGTTTTGACCGGACAGAGGCGTGTTGGTAAAAGTTATATGCTGAAGATGATTCGTGATATCAAAGCAAAGGATAAGAATAACAATGTCATCTATGTAGATAAGGAAAAGAAGGGTTTTGATCACATTAAGACCTATCAGGATTTGAATGCTTATATTGATGCCCATTATCAAACGGGCAAGATGAATTATATTCTCATTGATGAAGTACAAGAAATTGAAGACTTTGAGCGTAGCGTAAGAAGTTATAGAACGGAACCTGATGCTGAAGTAATCGTTACCGGAAGTAATGCCAAAATGTTGAATAAGGAACTCAGTACGATTATTGGCGGAAGATATAAAGAGATTCATGTACAGTCTTTGAGCTATAAAGAATTTCTGCAGTTTCATAATTTTCAAGACGGAGACGATGCATTGGCTAAGTATATCCAGTTTGGTGGCCTTCCCGGACTGGTTAAGATGGGATTGAATGAGGATGATGCGATGGAGTATCAAAAGGATGTGTTGAACACTGTTCTATTAAAGGATGTAATCTCAAGAAACAATATCCGCAATGTACCATTCATGGAAAAACTGACAAGTTTTATAGCAGACAACATAGGTAAGATTATTTCAGCTTCGAGCATATCCAAGTTTATGAAGTCTCAAGGAACATCTGTTTCTCCTGATACCGTCATCGATTATACACAATATTTGGAAGATGCATATATTATTAATAGGGTGAATAGGTATGACATTCACGGTAAACGCATTTTTGAGAGTAATGACAAATTTTATTTTGAGGATCATGGGCTGAGAAACGCCCAGGCAGAGGGCACTCGTGAAGGCGATATAGAAAAGATTATTGAAAATATCATCTATCAGCATCTGATGGGCTTGGGTTACAAGGTCAATGTCGGACAACTACAAGCAGGTGAAATTGATTTTGTTTGTACAAAGAAAGCAGGTGCTAAACGGATCTATATTCAGGCTTCATATATCATTGCAAATGACGAAACCAGAGAGCGAGAATTTGGAAATCTTCGTAATATAAAAGATAATTATCCAAAATATGTAATTTCAATGACTCCAGGGGTTATACGTAATGATGATAATGGTATTACACATCTGCATTTGAGAAATTTCTTAATGGCTGATAATCTGGACTAATTGACAGTGCGGGAGCGGATGGATATTCTGGAGCAATGCTAATTAAAATAAAAAAGGAAGTCGTGATTGACTTCCTTTTTAGGGTGGGTCCTGAGGGATTCGAACCCCCGACCCTCTGGGTGTAAACCAGATGCTCTGAACCAACTGAGCTAAGAACCCGTGCTATCTTGTCGATTGCGGATGCAAATGTATGGCATTTTTTGTAATCTGCAAAATATTTTGAAGAAAAAAATTGATGTAAGAGCAAATTTGTTTTGATGTGATTGTTATGTGCATGTTTTTCAATGCATTGTGTAATAAAGAGTGGTGGCAAGTAATAGTTTAATTATAATTAACACTTTGACTGTTGTATGTATTAAAAAAGTCAGTACCTTTGCACCGTCTTTAAAAAAGATTGTTTTTCATAAGTTTGTATGGTTTAGGTTAGTAGTTAGTAAATGATTAAGGGTCGAGAAATCGACCCTTTCATTTTTTATTTTATCTTTGTGCCAGTCAATTTTTAATGTTTTTCTTGTTATGACTGGAATTATAGAAATCGAAGGAATGGAGTTTTTTGCTTACCATGGTTGTTTTGAAGCAGAACAGGTGGTCGGTAATAAGTTTGTTGTGTATGCTTGCTTGCATTATGAGTGTGATTGTCCTGCTGCGTCGGATAATATTGCTGATGCTTTAAGCTACCAGACGGCTTATGAAGTAATCGCAAAGGAAATGATGGTGCGTTCGCATCTGTTGGAGCATGTTGGAATGCGGATGTTGGATGCTTTGTATGCCTCTTTCCCGCAATTGACTTATGCTAAGGTAAAAATTTCTAAGATGAATCCGCCTTTGGGTGGGCAGATAAAGTGTACAAGTGTCACTTTGGAAAAATAATTTGCAGATTGTTTTGGAAGTTAATAAAATTGTCATATCTTTGCAACGCAATTCAGCAGAACGGTCGGTTGGCCGAAGGGTTAGGCAACGGTCTGCAAAACCGTCTAAAGCAGTTCGACTCTGCTACCGACCTCAGAAATCAGTCACTTTCAG
>CAJJNP010000144.1 GCA_905193145.1 uncultured Odoribacter sp.
TAAAATCATTTATTCATGAGTTAGGCATTTTTCCAGGGTATAATGTTGAGCTGGACAATGAGTTTGTGCTATTAAAAGCAGTTGATAAAGTGATGGAGCAAATCAAAGATAATGCTGATTTGCGGAATTGGATTTATGAATTGCTAAATGACAGTATAGAGGAAGGGAAGTCCTGGAGCGTAAAAAATAAAATTGCAGATTTAGGACAAGAACTATTTCGTGAAAACTATATGCTGTTCAATCAGCAGGTGTTGGATAAATTTAGTGATAAACATTTTCTAAAAGCATATCGAAAATTTTTAGACCTTCAGATTAAATCTTTTGAAGATGAGTTGCAATTAACGGCTAAACAAGCTGTAGACCTCATAGATCAAAATGGATTAAATATTGATTCATTCAAAAAAGGCAAATCTGGTTGTGTGGGGTGGTTTTATAAGTTATCTGCAGGAAATTTTGACCAGCCGACACCGACCACTCGTAAAGGGGCAGAATTTGAAGACACCTGGATTGCACAAAAATCTCCAGACAGATCCAATATAGAAAATATTTTACCGGATTTAATGTCCTTGTTACAGAGGGCTCTTGCTTATTATGATACACATTCTCGAAAGTATCTTTCCGCAATTCAGTTGATAGGTAATCTTTATCAATTAGGAATTTTAAATGATCTTTATCAGGAAGTACGTTCATATTGTAATGCCAAAGGTCTCATGTTGCTGAGCGATACAACGCATATTCTCAATAAATTGATTTCTAATAATGACACATCATTTTTATTTGAAAAATGTGGAAATTATTACAAACATATCATGGTTGATGAATTTCAAGATACGTCAGCTATGCAGTGGAAAAACTTTCGTCCTTTGATTGTCAATAGCCTATCAGAGAATTGCAAGGCAATGATTGTTGGAGATGTTAAACAAAGTATTTACCGCTGGCGTAACGGAGAATGGAGTCTTTTAGCGTACGAGGTTGAACAACAATTTAAAAACTTAGGTATACAGAATGTATATTTAAGTGACAATTGGAGAAGTGCCAAAGAAATAGTTGAATTTAATAATGAATTTTTTGAAGCTGCTTCAAACTTGCTTGCAAGAAATTATCGGCAAGAAGTTGGTGAAGAAGACGAACGGGCGCTAGTAATACAAGAAGCATATAAAAGCTTAAGGCAAACTCCCCGGAAACAGAAGTGTGGCTATGTAGATATTTTGTACGGTCCAGAAAAAAAAGAAGAGGATAGCGAAGCAACTATCATTGCTGATGTTATAAATGTTATTGGCAACATCAGGGAGCGTGGTGGCAGACTGAAAGATATTGTAATATTGGTACGTAATGGCAAGGAGGGAGCATCGATTGCAGAATATCTGATGGAGTATAATAAAACTGCAGACACTCCGGTGTCATTTATTTCCAATGATTCTCTGTATGTATGGTCATCTCCTTATGTGCAATTTATTGTTGCTGTTTTACGTTATATAGTTGAGCCATTTGATTTAGTCAATAAAGCGCAAATTATCTATTTCTATAAAACTTTTGTACAGCATGATTCAAATGTTTCTTTGCATGAGATTTTCAACAGCTCGTCAGAAACGGATATTTTCACCTTTTTGGAAACAACATTTAATCCTTCTGCAGAATCTGTTATGTCTTATTCTTTGTTCGAAACCATAGAAACAATTATAGAGCATTTTAATTTGCAAGACAAAGAAGAAGAAATACCATATCTAATTGCTTTACAAGATATTATATATGAATACGAAGCAAATAACTCTAATAGTATCACCCTTTTTCTAGAATGGTGGGAAAAAGAACAAGGTAAACGCGTACTATCAACTTCAGAGGAGGTAGATGCCGTACGTATATTGACAATTCATAAATCAAAGGGGCTTGAATTTGAGTACGTAATTCTTCCATTTTGTTCCTGGGAATTAGATGGAGTTCGTCCTATCAGAAGGATATGGTGTAAAAATAATGAACAGGATTTCAATCAATTAGAGTATGCACCTTTAAACTATTCCTCCAAGTTAATAGATACTAGTTATAGAGAAGATTATATGGACGAGCATTTAAAGGCATATATTGATAATCTGAATCTGCTCTATGTTGCTTTAACTCGTCCAAAGGTTGAGTTATACATTCGGCCATATTCACCCAAAGTGAATAAAGATGGGAGTATATCTCTTAGTGATATAGGGGCATTCATGTATTTGGTATTGGAAGATATGGGAGTTGAAATTGCTAGTTGCGGTAAATATGTACTTGGTGAACAAAAAATATTAGGTAATAAGTCTAATGCAGAGGAGATTCATTCTTTTTCTCTTCAAAAATATCCAGTATGGCAATCTGCCGATCGAATCAATGTTAAATACTTGTATCGTGATTACACTGCACCGGAAGAATCCGGCTTGTCTGCCATTAATGAAGGAAAGCTCCTGCATGAAATGTTTAAGACAATTTGCAATATAACTGATGTAGAACAAGCAGTTGCTCAAGCATATCTGAATGGACTTATTCGCAATGAAGAAAAGGATGAATACATTACGAAGATACAGGACTATTTAAAAATACCTCAGGCTTCTGAATGGTTTCACCCTAAAAATAAAATAATCAATGAACGTGACATTCTTTTTCCTGGTGGCAATAAAGCTCGTCCAGACCGAATAGTCGAACGTAACGATAAGGTTATTGTCATTGATTATAAATTTGGACAAAGTGAAGAAATAAAATACATCAAACAAGTACGTTTTTATTGTAAGACACTTCGTGAAATGGGATACCCGCAAGTGGAAGGCTACATATGGTACGTAAAATTAGGTAAAATAATAAATGTTTGATATAAAAAAACAGTCTCTATTAGAGACTGTTTTTTTATTTGATCAGACTAAGATTAAATCTTAGAATTTACAATTTCAAGAATTTCTGCTTCCAAAGCATTTGCTTTAGCTACAATTTCAGCACCTTGATTGATGATATCTGCAGCGAAAGCTTTATCTTCCAATCCTGCAGCATTGATCTTCACATTCAAGAAAGCTCCCATAACTCCTGCACGAGCAGCCAATGCACCTACACCGGCATCTGTTACAGAGTTAGGATTACCGATTTCAGCCATTGCTTTAGCTACAGACATACATTCATAGCACAAACGCAATGTTTTAAATGGCACTTCTGTAGCATAGCGGGTTGCATCTTGTACAGCTTGTTGACGAGCAGCTTTTTCTTCTTCTGTTTTTTTCGGAAGGCTAAATGCATCCATGATTTTGTTAAATGCATTCGTATCTTCGTCAACCAATTTCATCAATTCAGTCTGGTATGTTTTTCCTTTTTCTGCCCAATCGCTAAATTCTTCCCAACGTTCATCCCAACCACGTTTGTGAGAAGAGAGGTTGGCAACCATTGTGCCTAATGCAGAACCGAGAGCACCCATATAAGCTGAAATAGAACCACCACCAGGAGCTGGAGATTCAGAAGCTGTTTCATCTGCAAAATCAGTCAAATTCATATCGATCAGACGTTTTTTGCCTTTCATTGCTTCATCTTCAAGGATATATTCAATAATCTTTTTATGCGGATCGAAAGGATATAGTTCGTCTAATCCCAATGATTTTACAGCAATTTTAATCAATTCTTTATCTGACACACCAGTTGAACGTTGTTGTTTACGCAAGAAATAACGTCCGGCTTCCAACATGGCATTTAAAGGAAGTACACCTACCAGTTCTGATCCCGTAACACGGATTCCACGATCTGCTGCTTTACGACATACTTCATCGAAAGCCTCATGCATAGATGTTACAGAAATATCTGTCAAGTTCATTGAAATTTGAGCAATACCATATTCTTCAATGAACCAACCGATTGCTTTTACAGATTTCAATGTACCAGGAATCATAACGGGTTTACCATTTTCATCCAATACTTTTTTACCTGTGATAGGATTTCCTTCACGTTTTACACGCCCTCTTTCACGAACATCAAAAGCAATAGAGTTTGCACGACGTGTAGAAGTTGTATTCAAATTAACGTTATATGCCACCAAGAAATTACGAGCACCGACGGCAGTAGCACCCGTTTTGGCAGTCCATTCATTTAATTCGCGAGGACCAAAATCAGGATGCCATTTCTCGCTTGACAAACGTTCGCCTAAAGCTTCGTATTCGCCAGCACGACAAGTTGCCAAGTTTTTACGTTCTGGAGTAAAGGCTGCACTTTCATAGCAATATACCGGAATATTCAATTCTTCACCTATACGTTTAGCCAATTTGCGTGCATATTCTACTGTTTCTTCCATAGTAATGTTGGATACAGGAACTAATGGACAAACATCGGTTGCACCAAAACGCGGGTGAGCACCTTTGTGCTTTGTCATATCAATCAATTCTGCAGCTTTTTTCACAGCACGGAAAGCAGCTTCACAGATAGGTTCAGGTTCTCCTACCATTGTTACAACAGTACGGTTTGTTGCTTTACCCGGGTCAACATCAATTACACTGATACCTTCAACTGTTTTCATAGCATCAGTAATTTGATTGATGATGTGCATGTCGTTACCTTCACTGAAATTAGGTACGCATTCAATTAACTTTTTCATGTTTATATCGTTTATTGTTTAAAAATCTATGTTATACATAGTTTATCTACGTATCAAAATTGTTCTCCTTTTAAGAATATCATTTCCACTAAATCAGCGGTATAGGCATAGGGGAGATATTCAATCCCTGATATTGGCGTTGTAATATAAAAATTGGCCAATTTGCCGATTGCGATGCTACCAACTTCTTCCTGAACTCCCATTGCATAAGCAGAGTTGATTGTTGTAGCATTGATAACCTCTTCCGGTAACATTTTATAATTAATGCATCCAAGTGACATGACAAATTTCATGTTGCCAGAAGGAGAGGAGCCTGGATTATAATCAGAAGCAAGTGCTACAGGAAGTCCTGCCTCAATCATTTTCCGCACCGGAGAATATGGCATATTTAAGAAAAATGCCGCACCTGGTAATACTGTTGGCATCGTTTCGCTACCTAATAAACAAGCAATTTCTTCATCTCCAACATATTCTAAATGGTCCACTGAAAGTGCATTGTATTTTACGCCGACCTGTATACCACCTGAATAGTCAAGTTCATTAGCATGAATCTTTGCACGCATTCCATATTTCATACCTGCATTCAGCATACGATCGGTATCTTCCACCGTAAAAAATCCTTTATCGCAAAATACATCAATATAGTCAGCCAAATCTTCCGCAGCAACCATCGGAATCATTTCATTAATAATCAAGTCAACATATTCTGTTTGCCGACCTCTATATTCAGCCGGTACTGCATGAGCACCAAGAAATGTTGATTTGATTAATAGAGGTGTATCTTCTTTTAAACGACGTATAACACGCAGCATTTTCAATTCACTCTCAGTATCCAGACCATAGCCGCTTTTTATTTCAACAGCACCGGTACCGTAGCCGGCTATTTCCTGAATACGTTGATAAGCAGCATCATAAAGTTCCTCTTCACTCGCTTTACGAATACGTTCGGCAGAATTTAAAATTCCTCCTCCACGTTTGGCTATTTCTTCATAGGAAAGACCTCGGATTTTATCAATATATTCAACTTCACGACTTCCTGCGTATACTAAATGAGTGTGAGAATCACAATAAGAAGGCATAACCAAACGGCCTGTTGCGTCAATTTCTTTTACAACATCACCACCTGCATATATTTTCTCTGTATCCAAATCTTTCATTTCGCCAAAGTCGGCAATCTTATCATCTTCAACTAGTAGCCAAGCATTTGATATCGTATCCAAATGTGACATATCACTTCCTGCCACCCATGTCCGCGGATTTCTTTCCACTTGCACTAATTGTTTGATATTTATTATCAATGTTTTCATATATCGTTTCTTTATGTAGTTAAAGCGATGCGAATGTAATAAAATAAAAGGACATAACCTCGTTTTCTGTTATATTTAAAACGATTGAGAAAACATTGATTTATCACCCTTTTAGCTGAACACCTGCAAACGATTAGCATCCAAACGCAAAAATATAAATATCAAAATTGTAAATGCCCAGAGGGAAGAACCTCCATAACTAAAAAAGGGAAGAGGTATCCCGATTACCGGAGCAACACCTATCGTCATTCCGATATTGACCGCCATATGAAAGAAAAGAATACTTGCAACCCCATATCCATAAATACGTGAAAAAGCAGAGCGCTGCCGTTCAGCTAATTGTATGATTCTTAGGATAAATGCCATTAGCAAACCTATCACCAATGTTGAGCCGACAAATCCCCATTCTTCGCCTACGGTACAGAATATAAAGTCTGTATCCTGTTCTGGAACGAAGTTGAATTTTGTCTGTGTGCCTTCCAAATAACCTTTGCCCCAAAAACCTCCGGAGCCAATGGCAATTTCAGACTGATATACATTATATCCTGCCCCCTGAAGGTCACTTTCGATACCTAATAAATCATTGATACGATTCTTTTGGTGAGGCTGTAATTTTTCAAAAGCAGTATCTACCCCTATACTGGCTGACATACAAAGCCACGAAGCCATAAGTACCCATAAGATGTTTTTCATCCGTCGCTTGTATATAAAATATATACCGACTACCGATGCCAAAGCATATACTGCCAATAGCAAATAATGTTCTGAAATGCTCAAATCCAACAGCCACTTTAAGAAAAGCATGAATCCAAAACCTAATATGATAAAAAATAGAAGTCTGTAAAATTCATGTTTATTCTGTCTATAATAGAGAAATGCAAACAAAGAACCAATTATAATCATACTGATAATCACAAGTGGCGGATAGAGTAGGGTAAATATAAAAATAACAATGAAGATAAAATAAAGCAAAAGCAATGACCCATGTAAACCTTCTCTATACATCACCAATATAAAAGAGCTGTATACCAATGCAGAACCTGTGTCATTTTGTAAGATAATCAACCCGGCGGGTAAAGCCAAAACAACCATGATTAACAGTAAACTGCTTAAGCGCATTATTTTAAAACCGTGACGATTCATAATATTGGCGATGGCCAAACAGGTAGCAAATTTACCAAATTCCGCCGGCTGAATGCGAATCCCTGCAATATCAAACCAGGAGCGTGCTCCCTTAGATTCTACACCAAATATCAGAACAGCGATCAAGGCACTGATTACTAACGAATAAATAATCAGAGAAAATGCCGTAAAAAATTTACTGTCAGTGAGCATAATAACAAATGCCAATGTAAATGATGCTCCTATCCACATTAACTGTTTGCCATAACGTTGCGTTATATCAAATATGTTGCTATGGCTTTCGTCATATACAGCAGCATAAATATTTAACCATCCCATAAATACCAATAAGGTATAAAGGAATATTGAAAGCCAATCTATATTTTTTAAAAGTTCTGAGCGTCTATTCATGAGCCTGTATTATTTATTAATTGTACCTAGAAGGTTGGCATCAATCATTCGTTTTTCTAAATCTTTTCTTTTGGGAGATACTTCTCCTTTTAAATACTTTTCCAATATCAAACCTGCAATCGGAACGGCATACCTTGCTCCGAAACCACCATTTTCAATATACACAGCTATTGCAATTTTAGGATTGTCTTTAGGAGCAAAAAGCATTACGATAGAGTGGTCATTTCCATGAGGATTTTGTGCTGTACCTGTTTTGCCGCATATTTCTACAGAATCAATAGCCGCTCCTCGGGCTGTTCCGATAGAAGCAGCCATCTGCATACCTTCAACAACGGGAGTGAATATAGACGGATCACATTTGACAATGTGCTTCTCAACCGGGTTACTACCATCAGGTAGGGGACGTACAATATGAGGTGTCATATAGTATCCTCGATTGGCAATGACACAAGCCATATTGGCAATTTGCAGTGGAGTGAGCAAAAGTTCTCCCTGCCCGATTGAAAGAGACATAATATAGCTCCATTTCCAATCTTTTGTTTTAAAGATTCGGTCATACATTTTCAAGGGTGGGACAGACCCGCTACGCTCATTGCTAAAATCCGGACAAATTTCGTGTCCGAGCCCAAAAGAGCATATAAATTCTCTCCAGTGTTCGTACGAGGCGCGAACATCTTTATATTTCCTATTTTCAAGTATTCTTCGCCACACATTGACATAATATGGATTACAAGAATGCTGAATTGATTGTCTTAGATTTAAAGGCGATACATGATGATGACATCCCATTCTAATACCTCCAATCTGTGTCTTTGAAGGTCCGTAACATTCAAAGCAGGTTTCTGGAGTTATAACCTTTTCTTTCAAACCATAGAGAGCCTGTAGTGTCTTGAATGTCGAACCGGGAGGATAGGCTGCACCTACAGTACGATCAAAAAGCGGTTCATGTGGATCTTCACTCAATTTCTTATAATTTTTCCCACGTTCTAATCCAACCATAAGCTGAGGATCATATCCGGGGCTTGATACTTTGAGCAATATTTCTCCTGTTGCAGGTTCGATAGCAATGATACCGCCTTTCTTATTTTGCATCAATCGATAAGCATATTCTTGTAAATCAATGTCCAGTGTTGTCGTCAGATTTTGTCCGACAACGGCAGATTTATCATATTCCCCGTTTTGGTAAGATCCCATGATTCTATTGTGATTATCTACCAATAAAATACGTTCTCCCTTTATTCCTCTTAAAATTTTTTCATAGGTTTTTTCCAAACCATTAATGCCTATATAGTCACCAGGTGCATAATTGCTGTCTCGTTCAATTTGTGCTTGACTGACTTCACCGATATAGCCGAATACATCAGCAGAATGTGCCACATTGTATTTCCGTAACGTTCGGGTTTGCATGAAAAATCCCGGATATTTATATAATTTCTCTTGTAAAATGGCATACT
>CAJJNP010000145.1 GCA_905193145.1 uncultured Odoribacter sp.
GGCTTTTCGCAAACGGGCCGATGAAATCATTTTCATTGCTCCTGTAATTTTTTGGGAAGAATGTACAGAGTTAATCCTTCCCTTCAATTCACGCATTGTAGCCATTACATTTGATTTAAATTATCATTAAACTTGTCTGCCACTTCTTTAGCTACATCTATCAATAATGTTTCAATCTTATCATCTAAATGCCCAATCTTCAACTCATCCAAAACCTCTTTTCTATAACGAGAACGCATGATTTCCAAAAAATATTTTTCAAATTCTGCAACTTTGCGGAGAGGTATATGCTGCAACAACCCTTTCGTTCCGCAATATATTATAGCAATCTCTTCTTCGACCGGCATCGGTGAATATTGAGGCTGGATTAACAATCTGGAATTCTTTTTCCCTTTATCTATTACCATTTGAGTAACAGCGTCCAAGTCACTTCCAAATTTAGAAAAAGACTCCAATTCGCGATACTGTGCCTGATCAATTTTTAGAGTACCAGCAACCTTTTTCATTGCTTTCAACTGAGCATTACCTCCTACACGAGAAACAGATACACCAACATTAATTGCAGGACGTATTCCTTCATTAAATAATGATGTTTCCAAAAAAATCTGTCCATCTGTAATAGAAATGACATTGGTCGGAATATATGCTGAAACATCCCCCGCTTGAGTTTCAATAATCGGCAGAGCCGTAAGCGAACCTCCTCCTTTTACAACAGGCTTTAAAGCCTTAGGCAAATCATTCATTGTTGCAGCAACTGCATCATTTGAAATAATCTTAGCAGCACGTTCCAGTAGTCTAGAATGCAAATAGAATATATCCCCAGGATATGCTTCACGCCCAGAAGGACGACGCAAAATCAAAGAAATCTCACGATATGCAACAGCCTGTTTTGACAAATCATCATATACAACCAATGCATGGAATCCACGATCACGGAAATCCTCTCCTATCGTAGCTCCTGCAAAAGGAGCATAATAACGCATTGCAGCAGAATCTGATGCATTAGCAGCCAACACAACCGTATATTCCAAGGCTCCATGCGTACGCAAAGTATTCACTAAAGCAGCAACAGATGAAGCTTTTTGACCGATTGCTACGTAAATACAATATACAGGATTTCCCTGACGGAAATTTTCTCTCTGATTCAATATCGTATCAATTGCTATAGATGTTTTTCCTGTTTGGCGGTCACCAATAATCAATTCACGCTGTCCCCTCCCAATAGGTACCATTGAATCCACTGCCTTTATACCAGTCTGCAAAGGTTCTTTCACAGGTTGGCGATAAATTACCCCAGGAGCTTTACGCTCCAAAGGCAAATACATCCTCTCGCCTTTTATCGGTCCGGCACCATCAATCGGTTCTCCCAATGTATTAATTACGCGCCCCAACAAATCATCACACACACCGATAGAAGCTATGTGACCTGTCCGTTTCGCTGTAAAATTTTCTTTTACACAATCAGCTGCGTTCAATAAAACAATACCAACTTGATCTTCTTCCAGATTCATAGCAACTCCTCGAACTCCATTTTCAAACTCAATCAACTCTCCCGATGAAACATTATCAAGGCCAAAAACTTTTGCTACTCCATCCCCTACTTCCAAAACAGTACCGATTTCTTCGAATTCAGCCCTCATATCAACTTGTTCCAACTTTTGTTGAAGAAGATCAGAAGTCTCACTTGGTTTTAATATCATAATTATCGTCTTTATTCATTATACACTATTGAACTAACTGTCTCATTAGTTCCCGCAATTCTCTACTTACAGAACAATCCAATTGCTTAGAATTTATTTGTAAAATAAAACCACCAACAAGAGAAGGATCTATTTGTTCTACATACTCCAATTCACGAAACTCACAATCTGCCACCATCTTCTTTATACGCTCTAACGTCAATTTGTCCAATGGTGCAGCCGAAACAATTTTTACACGCCCGATGTTATATTTTTTTCGATAAAGATACTGATACATCAAACAAATCGAACGTACATACATCTCGCGATGATTCGCTATAAGCAGACGTATACCTCTCGTATACAACTCACTATTCTCTATTCCTATTGCCGTTGTTAATAAAGATTCTTTATCACGAGGAGAAAGTATCGGATTAAGCAACGCTTTGTGAAGATCAGGATGGGCGATATAATTCTGTTCAAACAATTTCAATTGCCCGTAAACATCTTTAGCAGCATCCAATTTTTGTGCAACTTTCAACATTGCCATTGCATAACGTCTCGCTATTAACCCTTCATTCATATCAATGCCTCCTGTTAATTAGTTCTCAATTCATCCAGCATCTTATTAACTAATTTAACCTGCTCTGCATCATCAGCCAACTTCTCTCGCAATACTTTTCCGGCAATTTCCAACGAAAGAGAACTAACCTGTTTACGCAACTGCAATTCCGCTTCACGCTTAGCCTGCTCTATAGACAACTGCGCAGCCTCCATAACTTTTTTAGCTTCTTGAGCCGCCTCCTTACGAGCATTATCAATCAAAGTCTGCTTCAATCGTTCTGTCTCTTGCAAAGATTCCAATTGCTTACGATGAGCTTCTTCCAGCATACTTTTAATTTTTGCATTTGCATTGTTCAACTCATCTTGAGCTAGTTGTGCATTCTTCACGCCACTATCAATAAATTCTGCTCTCTGTTCTATGCTGCGGATAATTACAGGCCATGCAAATTTTGCCAAGATGCCAAGAATTATCAAAAAAACTACGAGCATCCAAAACATTAACCCGAATTCCGGTTGAAAGAGTTCCATAATTTATACAAACAAAGCCAAGATACATACAATAATAGCAAACAAAGCAACCCCCTCTATCAAAGCAGCGATCACAATCATATTTGTTCGAATATTACCCGTTTGTTCCGGTTGACGAGCGATTGCATCCATAGCACTAGATCCAATCTTACCGATACCTATTCCTGCACCAATTGCTACAATTCCTGCACCGATTGCAGCTCCAACTTTTGCCAGGCCTACACCTGCCACTGCTTGTAATAAAACCATACTTAACATAGCTTACTTTTTTAATAGTTCATTATTTATTTAATTCTATAATTGTTCCTCTTCATTAGTCACTGCCAAGGAAATAAAAATGGTTGAAAGCATAAAAAACACATACGCCTGTATAAAACAGATCATTAAATCAACAAATCCCATAAATGTTGCAAACACTACTGAAATAAATGTAGTACCTGCCATCGCAGCCATTCCCAATGATGACATAATAAAAATCAAGGAAATTAACACCAATGTAATCATATGCCCACCCATCATATTTGCAAACAAACGAATCATTAAAGCTATCGGTTTTGTCAACACACCAAAAATTTCAATAATAGGCATCATTGGCACTGGACACTTTAACCAAGTGGGCACATTTGGCCAAAATATCTCTTTCCAGTAATGTTTACGTCCGGAAAAATTCACCACAACAAACGTACATAACGACAATACCAAGGTTATGGAAATATTCCCCATCAGATTCGCACCTCCAGGAAAAATGACCATCAATCCCATTAGATTAGCAACTAATATAAAGAAAAAGACTGTCAATAGATAAGGGGCAAAACGACGGGCATTACTTCCCAATACAGATACTATCACATCCTTGTAGAGCATTTCCACAATCACTTCCATCACACCATTCATTTTACGAGGAGCTATCAGCGGATATTTTTTATACCAACGAACAAGCGGAAATAATAGTCCACACATAACAACAGCACATATCATCAAAGCCAATACATTTTTCGTAATTGAAAAATCCCACGGACGATATTCAGCACCATTTGTTCCTACAGCAACAACTTTACCGGCATAATCTCCTCTGTCAGCCAAATAAAATCCCTCATAATTACCACCATTTTGCAAACGAGAAGAGCTAAACACATACCAATCTCCTGTTTCTGAACATACAATAACTGGAAGTGAAACATGTAAATCCCAGATATTCCATCCATATTTATCACCCAGATGCTCAAAAATAGTTCCTTTTGGGTCAAATGTTTCTTGCCTACCATTCTCTGCATATACCACAGAGGCAAACAACAACAAACTTACCAACAATATATATCTTGAAATCTTCATTAACAGCTACATTTTCAATTAATACAAACTACAACCTGATTGTCCAAAACTTCAACCACACCAGAATCAACACACACTTCCTTCTCTCCTTTTCCTGTTTCATAAACAATTTCTCCATGAGTCAATGTAGATATCAAAGGAGCATGGTGGTCCAATACAGTAAAAGTTCCCAACGATCCAGGCAAGGTCACCCGCAGCACATCTCCCTTAAACAACACTTTTTCAGCAGATATTATTTCCAGTTTCATAACCTCTCCATTAATTATTTGACCATTATTTTATGCTTTCTGTACATCCTCCATCATTTGCTTACCCTTTTTGATAACATCATCTATTGTACCGGCATTCATGAAAGCTTGTTCGGGATATTCATCCATATCTCCGTTCAAAATCATTTTAAAGCCACGAATTGTTTCCTCTATCGGAACCATCACACCTGGCAGCCCTGTAAATTGTTCTGCCACATGAAATGGCTGAGACAAAAAGCGTTGAGCCCTTCTAGCTCTATTAACAACCAACTTATCACTATCAGACAACTCATCTATCCCTAAAATGGCGATAATATCTTGCAACTCTTGATAATGCTGTAACAACTCGATTACCTGCTGAGCAGTTTCATAATGCTCCACTCCAACAATATGCGGATCCAATATCCGAGAAGATGATTCCAACGGATCAACTGCCGGATAAATCCCCAACTCGGTAATCTTACGACTCAAAACGGTTGTAGCATCCAAAAAGTTGAATGTCGTCGCAGGAGCCGGATCTGTTAAGTCGTCTGCCGGGACATAAATAGCCTGCACAGAAGTTATTGAACCATATTTTGTTGATGCAATACGTTCCTGTAATTTACCCATTTCTGAAGCCAGTGTCGGTTGGTATCCCACCGCCGATGGCATTCTACCCAATAAAGCAGATACCTCAGACCCAGCCTGCGTAAAACGGAAAATATTATCAATAAAAAACAATATCTCTTTACCTCCATCATTTGAATCCCTAAATGCTTCGGCAACTGTCAAGCCTGACAAAGCAACTCGCAAACGTGCACCGGGAGGTTCATTCATCTGCCCAAATATTAATGTCGCCTGAGATTGCTCCAACTGACTTTTATCCACACTATTTACATCCCATTTACCATTCTGCATTTCCTCTTGAAATTTCTCTCCGTACTTGACAACGCCAGATTCAATCATTTCCCGCAATAAATCATTCCCTTCACGGGTACGCTCTCCAACACCGGCAAAAACAGAATAACCATTGTGTCCCTTTGCAATATTATTTATCAACTCCATAATCAGCACGGTCTTCCCAACTCCTGCCCCACCAAATAAACCAATTTTTCCACCTTTCGAATAAGGAGCTAACAAATCAATCACTTTAATACCAGTTAACAATAACTCTTGAGATGTAGTCAGATCTTCAAAACGAGGAGCTTCACGATGAATAGATAAGGTATCTGTATAATCCAGTTTGCCTAATTTATCAATAGCATCTCCGGTTACATTCAACAAACGACCTTTTATCTGTTTACCTGTAGGCATTGTCAAAGTTCTACCCAAATCCCAAGCCTTCATGCCCCGATATAAACCATCTGTTGTATCCATAGCAACACACCGGACAGTATCCTCTCCAATATGTTGTTCAACTTCTATTATCAATTTCTCACCATTATCTCGTATTATTTTCAATGCCGCATAAATAGGAGGTAGATTTTCACCACCATTTTCAAAAATAACGTCCACAACAGGCCCTATTACCTGTGTCACATATCCAAAACGCTCACTCATAGATATCATATTTTTTTAGAAATTCATACATATACGAACCAACCTATCCATAGGTTTCATGTTCAAACAAGTAAAAAATGAATTATACCCTTTTAGTGCAAAAGGAATAACATACAAATACCCCACAATCACCACACTACTCAAGAAATCACTAAATAATTAATTTACGCATCAATATATATATCCCACTATCATAATAGGAAGATAAATGCCTCAAATATTGTGAAGAATGAATACTTAAATCAATTTTACAAGGTAGAACTCTTTTGCCCATCTGCAAAATACGACATGCCACATTTCCACTTGCATTATTATCACTAGGAAGATCAAACTGACTACTGATAGCAAGAGACATCACAAAATGCTGAGAGTAATAAATTCCAATTTCAGAAGCACACACTTCATCCATATGCTCTACTACATCATCATATACAACAGTTTCTAAACTTTGATTATCTGCTATTAAATGGCCTTTGATTTGTCCTAGCGGACAAATCAACAACAAAAAAATATATAATAGTTGCGACCACATAAACTTTACTATATAATAACAAAGATAACAATAATCTTATCAACTGTACTACAAATAATACAAAAATAATGCCAGAAAGTTGTATCTTTGACTCCAAATTTATTGTGAAGATACGTTATGAGATTTGACGAATTAGACCTAGAAAATGAAATATTAGACGGTATTGATGCTATGAACTTTCAAGAGATGACGCCAGTACAAGAGCTAACGATACCGATTATTTTAGAAGGTAAAGACATCATTGGCTGTGCACAAACCGGTACGGGTAAAACAGCTGCCTACACCCTACCTCTTCTCAATAGACTTGTCCGCGAAGGCAATTCTGACAATCGGGTTCGTTCTGTAATTATGGTTCCTACCCGTGAACTAGCACAACAAATTGATATGCAATTAGAAGGCTTTTCCTATTTTCTACCAATATCTACTACTGTCGTTTATGGTGGCGGAGACGGAGCCGGCTGGGATCAACAGAAAAAAGGCTTACTTATGGGTTCTGATGTAGTCATCGCCACTCCAGGGAGGTTACTATCGCACATTGCCAATAGCGGTATTGATCTTTCACACGTTAAATACTTTATTCTTGATGAAGCAGATCGTATGCTAGACATGGGTTTTTTTGATGACATCATGCAAATCGTCAAACATTTGCCACAAGAAAGGCAAACAATCATGTTTTCAGCAACTTTACCTCCCAAAATACGCCAGCTAGCTAAACAAATTCTTCACAATCCGGCAGAAATAAATATTGCGATATCCAAGCCTAATGAAGCAATTGTGCAATCAGCCTATATATGCTATGAAACTCAAAAAATGCCAATCATATTGGATTTATTTACAAATAATCCAAACAAAAAGACTATCATCTTTTCCTCATCCAAACAAAAAGTAAAAGACTTAGCATATGCATTAAAACGCCGCAAACTGAGTGTAGCAGCCATGCATTCTGACTTAGAACAGGAACAGCGCGAAGCAGTTATGCTTGATTTCAAAAACAGTAAAATCAATATATTAGTAGCAACAGATATTGTAGCCAGAGGTATTGACATTGATGACATTGCCTTAGTCGTAAATTTTGATGTACCCCACGATCCTGAAGACTATATTCACCGTATTGGCCGCACTGCACGTGCCAATGCTGACGGAGTTGCTATTACTTTTGTTTCTGAAGCAGAACAAGGCAAATTTCATAAAATTGAACAATTCATTGAAAAAGATATCTACAAAATACCACTTCCACCAGAATTAGGAGAAGTTCCTACATACAATCCCCAAGCTTTTGAACGCCGTTCGCACCATCGGAATAAACACAACAAAAAACGTTATTTTAAACCCAAAAGCAAAAGTACACCACAAAACAATAAAGGAGGCTTATAAGCCTCCTTATACATTTTAATAATATAGTTAAAAAATCGAATTACCGATATCTGTGGTAAAACGTTCTAGCGTTTCAACCCCTATCAAAGAATTACCATGTTTATTTAATTCAGGACTCCACACAGCAATTGACAAATTGTCCGGAATATAAGCTGCAATACCTCCTCCCACTCCACTTTTTCCTGGTAAACCGGCACGAAAAGCAAAATCACCCGATTCATCATAAAATCCACATGTCAACATTAATGCTCCTAAACGTTTCGCCTGACTACTAGTCAAAACTCTTTCCCCATTCACTGGATTCAAGCCGTGATTACATAAAAATAGAAATGCACGAGATAAGTCGACGCAATTCATAGAAATGGCACATTGATTACAATAAACATCCAATAAAGCGTCTACATCATGCTCAATATTACCAAAACTCTTCATAAAATAGGCCAATGCCATATTTCTGTCTGCTGTAGCTCTCTCTGAACGTGCGATATCTTTATCAAAATATATATCATCATTCCCACATAAACCTCTCACAAACTCTAAAATTGCATCTTTAGGACGTGGATACAAACTCATCAAGCGATCTGTAACCACCAAAGCCCCGGCATTTATAAAAGGATTTCTAGGAATTCCCTGTTCATTTTCCAACTGGACCAACGAATTAAAAGGATTTCCAGAAGGCTCTCTACCTACATATTTCCAGATTGCATCGCCTAAATGGCGAGTCACCATTGCCATCGTGAAGACTTTAGAAATACTCTGAATTGAGAAACGGACTTCAGCATCTCCCACTTGATAAAACTGACCATCCAAAGTTGTTAGAGCAATTCCATATTGCTGAGGATTAACCTTTGCCAAAGCCGGAATATAATCGGCCACCTTCCCTTGTCCCCAAAAACTCTGCAACTCGTTGTGTATATTTTCTATTACTACTTTATAATCCATCGCAATCCTATTAAAGGTAAGAGACAAATATTTATACAAAAAAAAGGGACTTTATTTCTAAAGTCCCTTTCGTGATCCAGCTGGGATTCGAACCCAGGACCCCAACATTAAAAGTGTT